>JAICND010000340.1 GCA_025929005.1 Acidimicrobiia bacterium | reverse complement strand
GCAGGCCCAATCAGGAAAAGGGCCGAGAACAAGAAAAAGGGCAGGACGCCCAGCCAAGAGAACAAGCGAGTGCGTGGGGGGCCCAATCGCTTCTTGGATTGGGCACCCCCCACAGTCACTCGTTCGGTCTCTGTTTCAGCCGCTGGCACTCGGCGCGACCGTCACGCCCACCACCGAGTCCCAACCACCGACGATTACAGCCTTGGCCGCATCGATTTCTTCGATAGTCGGGAAGTAGGCGCCTTCCGTGCTCGGAAGCTGCGCTGCCACCTCGGCGGGGACGACCCCGGCATCCGTCATGGCCTGGTACCTAATCGGATGGCAGAAACCACCGGCCCAACCGAGCTGGCCTTCGTCCGAATACAGATACTCCATCCACAGCCTGGCGGCACTTGGATGCGGTGCATATGCACTCACCGCCTGGACGTACACCCCGGCCAACCGATGGTCTGACGGGACCACTGTTTCCAGATCCGGGTTTCCGGCCAATGCGACGTCGTTGGCAATCGAGTTGTAAGTCCAGTCGATCAGGATCGGCGTCTCACCGATGCCGACCGTGCGGGAGTCACCATCGATCGGTACGAAGTTCCCTGCTTCGTTCAGTTGCCTGAAGAAGTCGAGGCCGGCCTCCGCGGCTTCCTCACCGGTAGCACCCGTCGCCAGACCCGTAGCCCACACCGACAGGATGGCGGCGTTGGAAGTCAGAGGATCGCCTGACAGCGCCACCTGACCGTTGTAGTCAGCGTTGAGGAGGTCGCCAAAGGCCTGCGGAACGTTGGCCACCTCAGCCGTGTTGACCTCAAGGGCCAGCACGCCGTAGTAGTCGCCGTACCAGTACCCATCGGGATCCTTGGCGTCAGCAGGAATGTCGTCCCAGGTCGCCACCTTGTACGGCTTGATTTGGCCGGCATCCTTCGCCTGCGGACCAAAAGCGATTCCGATGTCGACGACATCGGGAGCCTGCGGTCCGGGATTGTCCTTGTTGGCCTCAATCGCCTCCAACTCCTCTGCGCTGCCAGCGCCGGGGTCTAGTTCGTTGACCTCAATGCCGTACTTGGCCTTGAAGGCTTCGATAACTCCCCCGTAATTGCACCAGTCATGCGGCAGCGCGATTGTGGTGAGAGTTCCCTCCTCTTGGGCCGCTGCCACGAGGGCCTCCATGCCGCCGGCTTCCTCCGCGGATGTTGCGTCTGCATTTGGGCTTGCTCCTCCGCCGCCACCGCAGGCGGCCAGGACCAACCCGATGACGGCTACGAACATGATCAGTTTCTTCAAGTGTCTGCCTCCTTCGGCCACGTTTGTGTGGCGGAAGTTAACGAGCCGACAGGTTCCGTGCGATTGCAAGGGTCCTCGAATTTGATGGCTAGTTTGATCAGGCATCCGATGGCTGAATTCACCCACTGGCGACCCCACCCCTGGCACGGGCTGCAACCGGGACCGATGGCTCCCGCAGTCGTCAATGCCTACGTGGAAATAACCCCGTTCGACCTGATCAAGTACGAGGTCGATAAGCCGACCGGTTACCTCAAAGTGGACCGCCCTCAGCTGACGTCCTCGTCTCCCCCGACGTTGTATGGATTCATTCCCCAGACCTACTGCGCCGAGGGGGTTGCCGCCCTCACTCCGGGCGCCAAGAAAGGCGATGGCGACCCCTTGGACATATGCATCATCTCCGAACGCCCCATCGATCGGGCCGACATCATCCTGAGTGCCAGGGTGGTGGGCGGGCTGCAGATGCTTGACCATGGAGACGCCGACGACAAGATCGTGGCGGTCCTCGCCAAGGACCCTGTCTGGGGGGAAGCTGGTGACCTCGATGATCTGCCGGTGACCCTGGTCGATCGACTCGCTCACTACTTCGAGACCTACAAACTGCAACCGGGAGAGTCGGCGGGGACGGTGGTATCGGTCAGATACGGCCGACCACATGCCGAGGTTGTGATAACAGCGGCATTGGCCGACTATCGGGCCCACTTCCCGAAAACCTGACGACTAGGTTCCCCAAAACACCAGCCGGTGAGCCTCAGCAACGAGGAGTGTTTATGTCGACTCTGATTACCAACGGCACCGTCATCAACCATGGCGGCACCCAGACTGCCGACCTCTTGATCGAGGGTGAGAAGGTGGCAGCGCTGGCCGCTCCGGGCTCCCATTCTCTACAAGCCGATGAGACCATCGATGCAACCGGGAAGTTCGTGATACCAGGGGGGATCGACGTTCATACTCACATGGAACTCCCCTTTGGCGGCACGTTCGCCTCGGACACTTTCGAGACCGGGACCCGGGCCGCCGCCTGGGGTGGCACGACCACCATCATCGACTTCGCCGTCCAGACCAAGGGTCAAGGTCTCATGGACGGCTTTGAAGCGTGGATGGGCAAGGCCGAAGGCAACGCCGCCATCGACTACGGGTTCCATCTCATCGTCGGCGACGTCACCGAACAGTCACTCAAGGAGATGGACACCGCCCTCGGAGAAGGGGTCACCTCGTTCAAGATGTTCATGGCCTACCCGGGTGTCTTCTACTCAACCGATGGCGAGATCTTTCAGGCCATGCAGAAGGCATCCGAAAACGGCGCCACCATCATGATGCACGCCGAAAACGGGATCGCCATCGACGTTCTCATCGCCCAGGCACTGTCCCGGGGCGAGACCGATCCCATTTATCACGGTGTCGTGCGGAAGTCGATCCTGGAGGGAGAGGCCACTCACCGCGCCATCAAGCTCGCCGAACTGGCCGGCTGCCCTCTGTACATCGTCCACATGTCTGCCCTGGAGGCCCTGGCCGAGGTAACCAATGCTCGGGATGAAGGTCTCAACGTCTTCGCCGAGACCTGCCCCCAGTACCTATTTCTCGATC
>JAICND010000003.1 GCA_025929005.1 Acidimicrobiia bacterium | reverse complement strand
CGGAATGGCCTCTGGAAATGACGCCTTCTTCGCTTTGCGAGCCCTGGCATGCAGCTCGGTGGAGCATCTTTTGATTTTCGATCGTGTCTTCTTCGCTTTTTTCGGATCAATGCGAGATCCTTCGATTGCCTTCATCAGCCCCCGCCAGCGAACCTGGACGATACGGGCCGAAGGGGATCAGCCGGACTCGGGCGATGGGGGCGAGGTCCGCAAGGCCACGGTTGGCGCCTCCGCCGTCGAACGTCTGGGTCGCCGCGACTTTGCTGACTTGACTGCGGCGGAAAGCGCCCAGGTCCGCCGCCTGATTGCAGAGATGTTGTGGGCGCCCGCTCTTGTCACGATTCGTCGTCGCCGGCCCGCCCTTGGTGGCGACCGGCCAGATCTTCGACGCACGTTGCGCCACTCGGTCGGACCGCATGCCGACTTGATGCCTCTGGCTTACACAGAACGCCGCGTGCGAAGACGCCCTCTTGTCTTCATTGCCGATGTCTCCGGATCGATGGAGCGATATTCCGAGATGCTGCTCTATTTCGCCCACGCTGCCCGGGGAAGGCTCGGTCGGCTGGAGGCCTTTGTGTTTTCGACTCAACTCACTCGCATCACCCGTCAGCTCGCCCGACGCGATCCCAGCTCCGCCATCAGCGAGGTGGCGGGCGCGGTGGAGGACTGGTCGAGCGGGACCAAGATCGGAGAAGCCATCGGTCGTTTCAACCGGGACTGGTCGCGGCGTGTCACCCGGGGTGGGCCCATCGTCGTGATCGTCTCCGATGGCTGGGACCGCGGCGACCCTGACCTCCTGAGGAAGGAGATGGCCAGGCTGCACCGGTCGGTCCATCGCATCATCTGGTTGAACCCGCTGGCGGGGCGGCCCGGATTTGCACCCGAGACTCGCGGCATGCAAGCCGCCCTCCCATACGTTGACGACTTTCTCCCGGCCGCCAATCTGACGGATCTTGCCTCCGTGGTGGCTCTTCTAGAGTCGTTGCCAGGCCCGGTGCAACCCCGGGCCGGCTGAGGAGCATCATGCGCGAGGCGTTAGAGACCTATCACCAATGGCACGCCGAGGGGACAGAGGTAGCCGTTGCGACCGTGGTGCGGGTATCGGGATCGGCGCCCCGCCCGATCGGAGCGAAGTTTCTCGTCTCGTCGACAGGCGACATGGCTGGTTCGGTTTCCGGCGGCTGTGTCGAGAACGACGTTTATCTCCACGCTCAGGAGGTTCTCACCTCCGGACAGCCGCGGGTGGTGAGCTACGGCATCGCCGATGAGGAGGCGTTCGCGGTGGGCCTGGCATGTGGGGGAAGTATTCAGGTCCTGATCGAGCGGTGGTGAACGCCTCTCTTGAAGCCATCGAAACCCTGGTGGCCAATGAGCGCCTGGGAGCTCGTCTCGTAGTCGTTTCAGAGGAGGGTCGGGGAGATGCAGCGGTTATCGATGAGAACGGAGGTGTACTCGCCGGGCGCCTGCCTGAGCCAGCACCCGAAGGGATGTTGAGCGACCTGACCCAACTGATGGACAGGGAACGATCCGAAACCCTGGCCTATGGCACTCTCGAGATCTACCTGGAAACGATCGCTCCCCGGCCGCGATTGGTGATCTTCGGGGCGGTCCACATCGGTCAGGAGCTAACGGCTCTTGCATATCGGGTGGGGTACAGGGTGGTAGTTAGTGACGCCCGCCCGGCCTTCCTCACCGCGGAGCGGTTTCCCGAGGCCGAGCAGCTCGCCCTGGGCTGGCCCGACGAGGTCGAAGTCGACTTCGATCGGCGGACGTTTGTCGTTGTCCTCAGCCATGACGCCCGTTTCGAGGATCCACTTTGGCCCCGGTTGCTGCCCGCCAACGTGGCATACATCGGGGCCATGGGCAGCCGCAAGACCGCAGCTCGTCGTCGTGAGCGGTTACTCGCGGCCGGTTACACACCCGAGCAGGTCGATCGAATTCACGGACCCATCGGCCTCCCGATCGGAGCTGTTGCCCCGGGGGAGGTGGCTCTGGCCATCCTGGCCGAGATGACCAAGAGCCGTTACCGCACTGAAGAACCGCTTCAACTTGTCGGCTCCGTCCGTCTCCTCGGCCGCGACGAGTAGCGTCCCGTGGGTGATCGCGGCTCTGGTCCTGGCAGCTGGAGGATCAACGCGCCTAGGCCGACCCAAGCAGTTGGAACCTTGGGGTGACACCACCTTGCTCGGCCACGTGCTCCATCTGGTCGAATCCGCCAATTTCGACGAGAAGTTTCTCGTGCTGGGGGCCCAGACCGACATCGTCCTTGCAACGCACGATCTCGACGGCTGGACGGTGGTCGAGAATCCAGAGTGGGAGGAGGGCCTGGCGTCGTCTTTGCGCGCCGGGCTCGATGCCGTAACGCGGTTTTCGCGAGCCGATCTGGCCGCCATCTTTCTAGGTGATCAACCCGACGTCGACCTTGAGGTGGTGGACAGGTTGATCCGCACGGCCCGTAAGACCAAACGCCAGGCCGTGGTTCCCAAGTATCGCTATACCCTGGCCAACCCTGTGATAGTCACGAGGCCGTTGTGGCCCCGCCTGATGAGTCTCGACGGAGACGAGGGTGCCATGCGACTGCTGCATGCGCACCCCGAGTGGGTCGAAGAGGTGTGGTTTGAACAACGGCCTCCCCGGGACGTTGACACAGAACGCGACATTGGAGACCTTCGACCTAAGCAATGATCGTTCGGGTTAGGTAGAGTCGCCGACCTTCTGCTCTTTTTGTTTTGGGAGGACCGTGGCTCGTATCGATGAGATCGCTGGCATCGATCCCAAGCTCGCCACCCGGCTGCGAAAGGCCGGTGTTCGCACAACCGAGGCTTTGTTGAAGCGGGCGGGTTCCAAGACCGGCCGTGAACAACTTGCGGGCGAGACCGGACTCGATTTCGAACAGGTCCTGCGTTGGTCGTTGCGAGCCGACATTATGCGGGTGCGGGGAATCGGTGCCGAATACGCAGTCCTCCTGGAGTCCTGCGGGGTCACCACGATTCGAGATCTGCGTCGTCGCAACCCGACCGCGTTGACGGCCAAGCTCTCCGACCACAACGGTCGCAAGCAGATGGTGCGTCGGCTGCCGACCGAAAACATGGTTACTGCCTGGATAGAAGCCGCGGCTGGGATCGAACCGTTGGTTCGCTGATGTCGTCGCTTCGAAGTGGCCGGAGAATGCACGAAGGGCTCCCTTACAGGGAGCCCTTCGTGTCATCGGATTCGGTCAGGAAGCCCGTTGGGCGGCAGCCCGGGGGGCAGCCTTCTTCGCTGAAGTGGTCTTGGCTGCCGAAGACTTGGCAGCGGTCTTCTTGGCCGGAGCCTTCTTGGCCGGGGCCTTCTTGGCAGAGTTCGTCTTGGCAGAAGTGGTCTTGCCAGATGTGGTCGCAGTCGCGACCGGCTTGGTCGTGGTCTCGGCCTTGACGGTGGTGGTCACGGTCGCTTTGGGGGTGGTCTTCTCGGGGCGGAAGCTGGCCCGCCAGGTGCCGAGGAGATCCTCGAGCTGGTCGCGGAGCTTGCTTACCTGCTCCGAGACCTGATCGAAGTCAACCTTGGCGGCCAACTCGTCGACCATCTTGCCCTCGCTGATGCGATTGACAACCTTTTCACCTTCGTTGGCCCAGACGTTGATCCGTTCGTTGGTGGTCTTGCCGAGGTTGTCGGCTTCCTTGCTGAGGCTGGCACGGATCTCGGTGAATCTGTCACCGAGCTTGCGGGCTGCAACCACCGGCGCACCAACGGCCGCGTAAAGGACTGTTTTGGTTTTCATGGGCTTCATAGCTCCTGTCTCTCTTGCTTTTGATCTTCCGGGAGACTGGTCGCGCTGACCAGCGTCCGGTAGAGATCCAACAACACTTGTTTCTGTCGGGGCGATAGGGCGGTGTCGGCTTCGATTGCTTCCACCACGACCGGTCGGTTGCGGCCCTCTTCGATCAGACCCGCCCGGGTATACAGAGTCTCCGCCGAGATTGAGAGCGCCCGCGAGAGGCGCTTCAAGATCTCGGCCGACGGCTTTCGTAGACCACGCTCGATCTGGCTGAGATATGGGTTGGAAATCCCCGCCCGGTCCGCCAGACGGCGCAACGAGAGGTTGGCGCCCTCCCTGTGCGACTTGATAAAGCCGCCAAGGTCGAGCGTCCGACCATCGGTGTGCTTGCTATCGCTCACGAAGTGCAATATACAGCAAGCTGCAAACAAATGCAAGCGCGCAGCTAGCGTGGTCCTGGTGTTAGCGCGGGCCGATCAGATATGAGCAGTGGCTGGCGCCGGTAACCATGTGAGAGGTCCTCTCCACCTGCGCTTCCGGAAGTACCGCCCGGATGAACTCGAGTTCGCTGCCACAGGCCTGTCCGTAGCGGAGTGCGATCCCGAGGATGGCGCAGTTGTGTTCAACGATCGTGAAGGTGCCGTCTTCATTGGCCACGGCTTCTGCCAGGTATCCGTCTTCATCGAGGATGCGCGCCAATTCAGCCATCTTCTCGGGGAAGGTCCCTGTTTTGAGGCGAGCCCGGGCCCCTTCGATCCGACGTTGGCGGCGTCGATCAAAGATCGTCTCCACCAATGCCGGGTCAGATTGACCGACATAGTCCAAGAGCTCGTTGGTCAACTCCGCATATGCACGGGGATACAGGGCGTCCGCGGTCGAGGTCAACCGATACTGATGCCGGGGCCGGCCCGCCCCCGACCTCTGGTGTCCGACCGAAACCAGACCATCGCGTTGAAGTGCCGTCAATTGCTGACGGACCGCCGAGACCGTTAGACCGGCTGCTTCAGCCAGATGCTCGACGCCCAGTTCACCGGCCTTCTTCAGGGCATTGAGCAGGGTGCGTTTGGTGGGAGCTAGCGATGCCAGGGCCGGGTGTTCGGTGATCGGCACATCGCAATCGTAGGCCATGCAAGCCCTTTCATCAATTAAAACAGGATTTTCTTGTTTTTCGAGCTGTTGCTGCGTACAGTGCACCGGATGGACCGCAGGGTGATGGATTCCTGGGTTGAGGAATTGCGGCTGGCCTGGGAGCAGGCTGACGCGGCTCGGGCTGGGGCGCTCTTCACTCCCGACGCCAGGTACCACTCGCATCCCTTTCAGCCGCCCCACGTCGGAAGGGCTGCCATCGAGGCCTACTGGAGCATGGCAACCTCCCTGCAGTCCGACGTTCAGGTCCGAATGGGAAGACCCTTGGTTGATGGCGATCGGGCAGTTGTCGAGTGGTGGACCGTGATGATCGACGGTGATGCCGAAACGACTGACACCGGGGCCCTGGTGCTTGAGTTCGCTGACGAACGCTGCACCAACCTGCGTGAGTACTGGAACCTGACCGAGGGGAGACTCGAACCACCAGAGGGCTGGGGGCGGTGACCAAAGTTGCGCTCGTCACCGGCGGTTCTCGTGGGTTGGGCGCGGCCCTGGTCAAGGCCCTGGCCGGTCGGGGGTGGCACGTGGTGACCGATGCCCGAAGCGCCGCGGATTTGCAGACGAACTTCGGCGATGTGCAGGGAGTCGAGACGATTGCGGGCGATGTCACGGATCCAGCACACCGTGAAGCCCTCCTCGAAGCGGTTCAACGTGTCGGTCGGTTGGACCTCCTCGTCAACAACGCTTCCTATCTCGGTCCCTCACCGCAGCCCCGGCTTGAGGCCTATCCGCTTGAGGCTCTACGGCGCGTCTACGAGGTCAACGTGATCGCCCCGGCTGCGCTGGTCCAAGCGTTCCTCCCCGCCCTGCGGGAAAGCCGTGGCAGTGTCCTGAACGTCACGTCGGATGCCGGAGTCGAGGGGTATTCCGGCTGGGGCGGTTATGGCTCCTCGAAGGCTGCCCTCGAACAAGCCAGCCGCGTGCTGGCAGCCGAGGAACCCACCCTGCGTGTCTTCTGGGTCGATCCCGGCGACATGAACACCACCATGCACCAGGAGGCTTATCCCGGTGAGGACATCTCCGACCGACCGCCACCCGAGGAAAGTGTGCCCGGTTTGCTCAGGCTCATCGAAGGGCAATTCGCATCAGGGCGATACGAGGTCCGGGAAATAATGAGCAGAGAATCGTGACTGCCTCCACGATCGAGTTCAGCCTTCCTGCCCACCTCGAACGGGGACGGCCTCCCGAGGCCGATGGTCGCGCCCGCGACGACGTCCGCCTGATGGTGGGCAGCAGAGCGACTGGCATGATTCTCGATGACCACTTTCCCAACCTTCCTGCCTATCTGAAGAAAGGCGATGTCCTGGTCGTCAATGTGTCGGCCACCCTGCCCGCAGCCCTTCCAGCGACTACTACGGCCGGAACCCGCTTGCTAGTCCACCTGTCGTCTCCCTTGCCCGGAGGTTTGTGGGCGGTAGAGCTACGCACTCCTCACGGCCAAGGCTCGGAGCCCGGGCCCGATCTCGATCCACAGATCCTTATGCTTCCCGACGGCGGGAAGGTCGAGCTTCTTTCCCGGCATCCCAGGGTGCGCAGGCTCTGGCTGGCCGCTTTGCATCTCACCTCCGAAATCGAGGACTACTTGCGTGCCCGCGGTCGCCCCATCCGATATCGCTATGCCGAAGGTGACTGGCCGCTGTCTGCCTATCAGACCGTCTACGCCACCGAGTCGGGCTCGGCAGAGATGCCGTCGGCGGGTCGCCCGTTCACCCATGAAATCCTTGTTCGCCTCGTCGCCCTCGGAGTAACCGTTCTTCCCGTCACCCTTCACTCCGGAGTGGCATCGATGGAAGAAGGGGAAGAACCTATCGAGGAGCGTTATCGAGTACCGGCGTCGACCGCGGCAGCCGTCAACGTGTTGCGGGAAGGAGGTGGACGCGTCATCGCAGTTGGGACCAGCACGGTTCGAGCCCTGGAAACCGTTGTCGATGACAGGGGGTACCTGCATCCCGGGTCGGGGTACACCGACCTCGTCATCGGTCCCGACCGTCCCCCGCGGGCGGTGGACGGTTTGTTAACGGGCTGGCACGAACCCCGGGCTTCTCATCTCATGCTGGTCGAGTCGGTGGGAGGAAGACGACTTCTCACCGAGATGTATCGCCGGGCCGTAGAAAACGGTTACGCCTGGCATGAGTTCGGCGATTCGAGCCTCATCCTCTCCTGATCTTCAAACGGATGCTCCCACAAGGCGGCCGACGAAGAAGGCAGCCGTACCGCCCAGGCCGGCTATCACGAGGTTTTCGACTCCTGCAACGATCGGATTCGTCCGGGTCACGAATGTCTTCACTACTCCCACGGCAAACAACCCAACGGCTGCCAGACCGGATGCCCAGGCCAGGGCAGGACCAGATCTGGAGAGAAAGATGAAGGGAACGACCGAAGGCACCGAGCCTGCCAAAAACAGGGTGGAGGAAGTGATCATCGCCTTCATTGGTGAACGTCGCTCGGAGTCGACCACCCCGAACTCGAGGGCCTTCATGGCATTGAGGAGGACATTGTCATCTCGCGAGAACGCTTTGACGGTCGCGGCCAGGTCCTCCTCGGCGATTCCAATCTCGCGGAACATCGAATAGAGCTGCGCTACCTCGAGGTTGCGAAAATGCTCGATATGGATCTCTTCCAGTCGTAACTCGGACGCCAGAACCTCTTCCTGTGACTTGGTTGCCAGGTATTCACCGGTCCCCATTGAGACTGCACCTGCGATCGCTCCGGCCACGCCGGTGATGAGGACGGTCTTGGCGTCGAGCCCGGCGCCTACCACGCCGGCGATGAGGAGGAACATCGAAACCAGGCCATCGTTGATTCCGAGGACGATGTCGCGCCAGTACTGACGGGAAGCGCCGACGTGGGGTTCGTAGACGATCGGGATTTGGCTGCTCATTGGTTGCGAACTTACCCGTCCTAGGCGGTTTTCGATCGGTCTACTGTGATCGCCCCGGAATCTTTGTGTCTTCAATGATCATCGTTATGCGCCGCGAGGCGACGCCCGCTGATATCGCTGGGGTGGTGGCGCGTCTCGAACAGATCGGGTGCGAAGCCCACGTTTCCCAGGGACAGGTCAGGACTGTGATCGGTGCGATCGGCGATCGCGCCGCCGTGCAGATGGTGCCGTGGGAGGCGGTGCCGGGGGTAGAACGGGCGGTCCCCGTGCTCAAGACCTTCAAATTCGTCTCCCGCGACTTTCAGGACGAAGACACGATCGTCAAGGTGGGCGGGGTCTCGATCGGAGGCGGGTCGTTCACCGCCATCGCCGGTCCTTGCGCTGTCGAGGACCGCGAGCAGCTCATGCGAACCGCCGAGGCCGTGGTTGCGGCCGGAGCGAAGGTGCTGCGCGGCGACGCTTTCAAACCGCGGACCTCGCCGTATTCGTTTCAGGGTCTAGGGGAGAAGGGATTGCAGTTGATGGCCGAGGCTCGTGAGACCTTCGGTGTCCCGTTCGTTGCGGAGGTGCTCGACGCCCGCGATGTCGAACTCGTCTCCTCGTACGCCGACATGCTCAGAGTCGGCACCCGCAACATGGCTAACTACACCCTGTTGGCCGAGGTTGGGCGTCAGCCAAAACCGGTTCAGCTCAAGCGGGGATTTACCGCCACCCTCGAAGAGTGGCTCAACGCGGCCGAATACATCTACAAAGAAGGAAACCACGAGATCGTTCTAGTCGAGCGGGGAATCAGAACCTTCGAGACCGCTGCCCGCAACACCCTCGACATCACCGCAGTGCCGCTCATCAAACGGATGTCACATCTTCCGATCATGATCGACCCTTCGCATTCGGGCGGAAAGCGGGACCTGGTGGCTCCCTTGGCGCGGGCGGCGGTGGGCGTAGGTGCCGACGGGATCATGGTTGATGTGCACCCTGCTCCGGACGCGGCGCTGGTGGACGGTGAGCAGGCACTGCTCCCAGCTGAATTCGCCGACCTCATGGTCACGATTCGATCGCTGGCCCTGGTGCTTGGCTTCACCGTCTGAGCGATGAGAGCCGCCCTCTTTGGTACCGGACTGATCGGCTCGTCGATCGGGATTGGCTTACGGGGACTGGGCTGGTCTGTGGTCGGCTGGGATCCATCCCAACTCGCCCTGGCGGGTGCCACTGCGGTAGGTGGTATCGACCGTGAAGCTCCGTCCAGAGACGACGCCCTCGAAGGAGCGGACCTTCTGGTGCTCGCGGGCCCTCCCATCGCAATCGAACAACAGCTGAAGTCGCTGGACACGGGAGTGGTTGTAACCGATGTAGCCGGGGTCAAGTCACCCATGGTGGCGGCGGCCAGCCATCTACATGGATATGTAGGGGGTCACCCGATGGCGGGACGGGAGACCTCCGGGCCCGGGGGAGCCTCGGGTTCGTTATTTCGGGGGGCAACCTGGATCTTGACCGTAGATGGCGCGGCCTCCGAACCCTTGGAGTTCGTCGAAAAACTGGTAACCCAGCTGGGGGCGCTGCCGTTGCGGATGGGAGCGGAGGAGCACGATGCCGCGGTGGCGGCGGTGAGCCACCTTCCCCAGGTCGTGGCCTCAGCTTTGGTCAACCGCGTGGCGCGCCAGCCCTCCGCTCTGGATCTAGCCGCAGGCGGGTTTCGTGATCTAACCCGGATAGCCCTATCGGATCCCGCCTGGTGGTCCGATGTTCTGGTCGAGAATCGTGGTGCGCTCAGTCCGTTGCTGCGACAGCTCTCAGAGGATCTCGGTGTCTGGGCGGATCGTCTCGATGCGGCCGATGCCGAACAGGTAGGGGCCGAGATGCTCGCCGCCCGTTCGGCTCGGCGTTCGTTGGCGGCGCCGGTGGCAGCCGTGGGGGTCGTTCTTGACGACAGACCGGGCGAGATCGCCCGGGTTGGTCATGCGCTGGAGTCGTCTGGGGTTGATCTCCGCGACCTCCAGCTACGGCACGCCACCCATGGGGGAGGTGGGGTGTTGACGCTTTCGGTCCGGGCCGTCGAGGCCGATCGGTTACGAGCGGCGCTCACCTTGGAAGGTCTGCGTCTACTCGACTAGGTGGGTCAATCTTCGAGGAGCCCGAGCAGGCAGGCGAGCCCGGCTAGAAGACCCGACTCCAGGGCTGCCTCATCGGCGGTGAACGAGGCGGAGTGCAGGTCGACGTCGCGACCGGGAGGCTTGGCCCCGAGGCGAATCAACGACCCTGGTACCGCCTCGGTGAACCGGGCGAAGTCCTCGGCTCCCATGCTGGTCGGCGCTACCACCACCGACTCGAGCCCAAGGGTGGTGGCGACTGCCTGCCGACACCGGGCAACAATCCTCTCATCGTTGATCACGGGTGGAATTCCGCGCTGGTAGTGGACGAGAACCTTGGCCCCGGTGGGTGCAACGATTTCTTGCACCAGTCGATCGATCAGCCCGGGAATGTCCTCCCACAACGTCCGATCGAGGGTGCGGCAGGTTCCTGAGAGTTCGATCGTGGTGGGGATGACGTTGTCGGCCGTTCCGCCGACGACCTTGCCGAAAACGATCGTCATCGGCAAACGCGAGTCGGTCAGGCGGTTGAGGAGAGCGGGCAGTTCAGTTATGACCTTTCCAGCGGCGTAGATCAGGTCGACAGTCTTATGAGGTCGGGCTGTGTGGCCGCCCGGTCCCTCCAGGTTGATATAGAAGCGATCGGCTGAACCGGTGATGGCTCCACTGCGCAGCCCGATTTTGCCTGCCTCCAACGAGGGATCGACATGGAAGGCGATGATCGATTCGAGACCATCGGCGGCTCCCTCGCGGACCAACTCCTGGCCACCGCCGGGGAATGTCTCCTCGGCTGGTTGGAATATCACGCGGACCCGACCAGGCAACGGTTCGAGCCGGTTGAGAGCCAGCGAGATGCCCACCGCCACTGACGTGTGGACATCATGGCCACAGGCGTGCATGACTCCCGGCACCTGCGATCGAAATGCCAGTCCTTCCGGTTCTTGTATTGGCAAGGCGTCGAGATCTGCCCGAAAGCCGATGAGTTTCTCTCCAGAGCCGACCTCGACTGTTAGTCCGGTCCTCGGTGTGCGGGTGCGGGGGCTGAGCCCAGCCTCCCGCAACGCGGTAACGACCCGTTCCGTCGTCTGATATTCCTCATGGGCGAGTTCCGGGTGGCGGTGGATTGCCCGCCGTAGATCGATCACCTTGGGAAGGACTTCGGCGACCAACCCCCGGAGGTTGGGCGAACTCATTGAGGACAGAGCGTAGCGGTGGATGTGAGCCCCTTCTTGCGTAGAAATACCGTCAGAAACGTCACGGTCTCTACGCAAGAAGGCGAAGGGGTGGGTTCAGTCGCCGTAAAACTTCTTTTCGAAGATCCGGCGGGCCCGGCGGGTCACCCGGCGGTATTCCTCGCGTAAGTCGGCTCGATTGTTATAGCCAAGGGAGTGCGCCAGGCGGGCCGCCTCCTCGCCATCGACGGGCAAGGAGTCGTGCGGCCGCGCCAATTGCAGGAACAGGCGATTGCGTAGCCGTATGCAGAGCTGATACGACTCGGTCAGGCCGGCCGTTTCGGCGGCGGAAATCAGACCCAACCCTTCCAAGGCCCGCAGACCTTTCATGGTGGACGATGTGCGGGCCGACGGCTCCGCGTGGCCGACCCGCAGCTGGAGCATCTGGACCAAGAACTCGATGTCCGTCAGGCCTCCCGGCCCCAATTTCAGATGGAAGTCCGGGTCTTCCCCGGCGGGGACCCGTTCTTTCTCGACCCTTGCCTTGATGTGGCGAATCGACCTCACCATGTCGACTCCGACAACGGCCGGATAGGCGTGCTCGGCCACTATGTCCGCAAATGCTTCCGCCACCGCGGTTGCCCCCGCTACCGGCCGGGCCTTGATGAGGGCCAGCCTCTCCCAGGGTTCTGCACGATCCCGGTAGTAAGACCGGAAGGCATCGATCGAACGCACCAGCGCCCCTTGCCGACCTTCGGGTCGTAGACCGGCATCGACCTGATAGCCGCTGCCATCAGGTGTGGACTCGCCCAGGACTTTTTGAAATTCGGTTGCCAGTCTCAGGCTGTCCCCCGCCTCCGCCCGCGTGTTGGCCACATAGATCAGATCGAGATCCGACCCATAACCGAGTTCCTGACCGCCCCACTTGCCCATCGCCACCACCGCCATTCCGGTCTGACTGGTTTCCTCTTCGGCGGTCCACAGGGCGGCAGCAGCGGCGGCGTCAGCCGTGTCACTCAACGCAGTGGCTACCCGATCCCCATCCACCATTCCGAGCAGATCGGCCGCGGCGACTCTCAGAATGCGTCGTCGGATCAAGCGTCGCAGCGAGCCCATTCGGGTCTCTCGATTGGGCCGAAGCTGCATTCTCTCCAGAGCGACCGCCCTGGTCTCGGCTCCGAGAGGAAGCTCTGTCAGGAGTCGGTCATCGGCGAGTCGAGGCAGGAACTCAGGGAGCCGGTCGATGAACGTTCCGACCAGCCGGCTTGATCCCAGAAGCAGGCACAGGCGCCGGGCGGCGAGGGGCCGATCGCGGAGAGTGCCGATCAACTCGGAGTTGTGACTGTTGGCAGCTACCAGGGCTCGCAGCTGCTGAAGCCCGGCGTCAGGATTGGGGGTGTCAGCTAGCCAGTCGAGCATCAGCGGGAGTAGCTGGCTCATCAGCCGGCTCCGTCGCGATAACCCAGCCGTGAGGTCTTCAAATGCCATTGCAGCCGCGCTGAGGTCCCGGAATCCCAGGGCTCGCAACCGGTCGTCGGCCTGGGCCCTTGTCAGCCCGCCTGCCGAGGCGGAAGCAAACGCCTCCAGAAGGGGTCGGTAGTAGAGGTTCTCATGCAGCTCCCTTACCTTGGTCCGGTGACCATTGAGTTCGGCTTCGAAAGCGATTGCCGCCTGGGCATGCCCGGTCCGAAGACCCATCGCCAGCGCGAGGTTTTCGCGGTCATCCGGCAGTCGATGAGTCTGAGCGAGCTGCCAGAGCTGTAGCCGGTGTTCGACGGTCCGCAACCATCGATAGGAGTTGGCCAGGTCGGCCGCATCGGAGGGTCGCACATAGCCTCCACCTGCTAACGCCTCCAGTGCAGGAAGGGTCCCCGTGACCCGGAGGGTGGGGTCCGAGCGGCCATGTATGAGTTGCAGCAGTTGGACGGAGAACTCGACATCGCGGATGCCGCCGGGGGCCCGTTTGAGATCGGTCGGCTCGGCATTGTCCTCGGCCCGGGCTTTGAGCTCGCGCAGTGCCCGCACGTGATCTGACGAAAGGCTGTCGGGCCAGACGAGAGGAGCCATCGAGTCGACAAACTCCGCCGCCAGTTTGAGGTCTCCGGCCGCGGCGCGGGCCTTGAGAAGCGCCTGGAACTCCCACGGCTCTCCCCACTTCTCGTAGTAGGCGCGATAGGAGCTGACGGTTCTCACCAGGGGCCCGGTTGACCCTTCGGGCCGCAGGTCCGCATCAACCCGAAACGCGATGCCTTCCGGGCCGGGCAAGCTCAGTTCTTCGATGATGGAAGTGGCGACCCTGATGGCCAGCCGTCGCCAAGCATCGGGCTCTTCGCTCTGCAGCGGCTCGTAAACGAACAGAACGTCGATGTCGGAGGCGTAATTGAGCTCGGATCCGCCCCACTTGCCCATTGCGACAACGGCAAAGGGGAGGTCGACGACCCTGGGGAATCGTGGCGCCAACAAACGCCGGGTCTTGGCCAGCGCCAGTTCGACGGCCCGATCCGCCAAGTCCGCCAAGGCGGTGCCCACCTCCTCGAAGGCGGCGGTGCCACTCAGATCGGATAAGGCAATCTCGTACATCCGGTGCTGCACCACTAGACGCGGTTCCTCAGAAGAGGGCTTCACTCCGTGGACCCACTCGGGATGACGGAGGAGACTGTCCCAGATACCCCGGCTTGCTGCGGCCAGAGGCTGGAGTCGGACCAGATCAGGAAGCGACACTGAGGGGTCCCGTTCGGCCAGGGCTGCCAACCGGTGCAGGGTGCCCTCCGGATCGGGACCCGATCTCACCTTCACCAGCAGTTCGGTCACCCCCGGTGCAACCTGACTCTCCGTCAGCCATCCGAGCGCTTCGAGCCGGGGGAGCAACGCCTGTCCGACCCCGAGCCTGGCCAGAGACGGACCGCGAGCGGTCACAAGCCGGTGGTCAGATCCGAGTCAGGTTGGTGGTGTCCGTTCTTGGCTGGATCCACCGGTGCTGGGTTCTCGGGCGTGGCCCCAGGCCCGGGTTCGGAACTGGTCTGGATGGTCAGGTCACCGCTCCGCTGGTACTCGATGACATGTTCGACTGCTGGTTCGAAGAGACTGTGGTAGTTCATCAAGGCGAGTGCGGTTCCCCGCGGCGACGGATGTCGGTAATGAATGAGCCCGCGGTCCTCGAGGGCGCAGGCCAACCGGTGGAGTCCATACACGGCCGCTGGTATCAGCACCAGCCACCACCAGTTTCCCAGCCATTCCATAGAAGGGAAGATTACGGCTCTCTCCTAACCTAGCCAGGTGCGCATTGCCGGCGCCCAACTGAACTTGACGGTCGGCGCCCTCGACACCAATGAGGCTCGCATCGCAGAGGCGATGGACTGGGCCGAGGCCGAGAGAGCCGACGTTTTGTTGTTGCCGGAGCTGGCTGTCTCTGGGTATCCGCCCGAGGACCTGGTCCATCGGTTGGGATTTGTGGAGGACAACCTCGACGTCGTGAGGCGCCTGGCAGCTCGTTCTTCGAAAACGACGACCGTCGTTGGATTTGTCGACCTGGTCAAAGGCAGGGTAGATGCCGGAGACGCCGAGCCCCGCCAGGTCGCCAACGCTGCCGCCCTGCTGTGCAACGGCGAGTGGATCGGTACGTACCACAAGATCCTCCTTCCCAACTACGGGGTCTTTGACGAGGCTCGATATTTCCTTCCTGGTGTCACGGCCGATCAGCTGTGGGACGTCGGCGGCGTCAAAGTTGGTGTGTCCATCTGTGAAGACATCTGGCTGCCTTCCGGCCCGCCGTTTCAACAGGCGCAGGCAGGAGCCAGGGTGATCCTCAACATCAACGGGTCGCCGTATCACCGGGGAAAGGCGGTAGAGCGTGAATTGATGCTGGCCGATCGCGCCAAGGAGGCGGGTGTGCCGGTCGTCTACCTCAACCTAGTGGGCGGCCAGGATGAACTCGTCTTCGATGGCGCCAGTGTGATCTTCGCTTCGGACGGAAAGACATTGCACCGCTCTCCACAGTTTCAAGAGGATCGGTTCATCTTCGACCTCGACCTCGCCAGCCCTGCCCAGGGCAAAGTCGAGCCCCTCCTATCTACAGAGGAGGAGATCTACAAGGCGTTGGTCACCGGTCTCGGCGATTACGTACGCAAGAACGGTTTCAACCAAGTGGTCCTCGGTCTGTCCGGTGGGATCGACTCGGCCCTCACCGCAGCAATCGCAGCTGATGCCCTGGGACCCCAGGGGGTGTGGGGGGTGTCGATGCCATCGCGCTACTCGTCCGAGCACTCCAAAACCGATGCCGCTGATCTGGCGGCCCGACTTGGTATCCGCTACGACCAAATCCCGATGGATCATGTCTTTGAGGCCTATCTGGAGGCTCTTGCTCCGGTCTTCGGCGACACCCCTTTCGGGGTTGCCGAGGAGAACCTGCAGGCGAGGATTCGTGGAGCAATTCTCATGGCCCTATCGAACAAACTCGGTCCCATGGTCCTGGCCACAGGCAACAAGTCGGAGATGGCTGCCGGGTACGCCACGCTCTACGGGGACATGGTTGGCGGATACGCCGTCCTCAAAGATGTCCTCAAAACAACCGTCTATCGCCTGGCGGAGTGGCGCAATCAGCAGTCGGAGGTGATCCCGCGGTCGACCATCAACAAGCCGCCCTCAGCCGAACTGCGGCCCGATCAAAAGGACTCTGACAGCCTCCCCATCTACGAGGTACTTGATCCGATCCTGGCGCTCTACATCGAAGAAGATCAGAGCGTGGAAGACATCATCGCCGCTGGTCACGATCCGGACGTTGTTCGCAAGGTCGTGCGCCTGGTCGACCGCAATGAGTACAAGCGCCGGCAATCGGCACCCGGGGTCAAGATCACGACGAAGGCATTCGGTCGTGATCGGCGGCTTCCCATCACTAACGGGTACCGGTAGGTGACAACCCTTGTCAATGGGCTGCCCGCCGAGCCCAGCATTTCCGTATTTGATGGCGCTGTCTTGCGGGGCGATGGCTGCTTCGAGGCCATCAGATCCTACGACGGGGTCCCTTTTGCGTTCGACGAGCATTACTGGCGGCTAACTCGGTCTGCCCGGGCCTTGCGGCTTCCCCTCCCGTCTTCAGAAGAGCTGAGAGGTTGGGTCGAATTCTGCGCCGAGGAGGGGGGTGACTGTGTTGTTCGTGTTGTCGTCACGAGAGGTGCCAGCGGGGCTGGGGTGGATATGCCGCCAGCGTGTGTCGTCATGTGGCACCAACTCCCGACTTCCGTCCGGGACCTGTCGCTTGCGACCGTGGCGGCTCCCTGGCATCCGGGCGGTGAGATGTGGGAACTGACCGGCGTCAAGACTCTTTCCTATGCTGCCAACCAGGCGGCAACGAGGTTGGCTGAGGAAACCGGAGCTCATGATGCGCTGCTCCTTTCCCGTGCTGGCGAGATACTGGAGGGCCCCACCTTCTCGGTGGCATGGGTCCGCGAGGGCGTGTTGGAGACTCCGACGCTTGACCTCGGCATTCTCGAGTCCATCACCCGCGGGTTCGTCCTCGAGGGGTGCCGACAGCTAGGAATCCCGGTCAGCGAGGGTCGCTACTACCTCGATCGGCTGCAAGCGGCCAGCGAGGTCCTGGCTATGTCGACTGTGAAAGAGGTGATGCCCGTGCTGGCTGTCGATGACCTGCGGTTCGAACCAGGCCCGGTTGCCCGCGATTTGTCGCGCTTCTATCGATCCCTAGTTCAGCTGACCCCATCACAAACGACTACGGGGAGCCGCTCGGTCACTTGAGCCAATAGCCGGGCGAATGCTGCCCGACTCAGAATCGTGTCAGGAGTCCAGGGATCGGCGCAGTCGCTCAGCAGACCCCGAGCCGCCAAGTCGTCCCAGGCAGCGGTGGCATCCTCCAACCAGTAGCTCGGATCAGGCGTGAGAGATTGCTCCGTCAGATTCTGGTGATTGACCGCCCATCGCAACATACGGGCCGCCACGCCCACAGTCAGAGGGTGGAGGGGACAAGCTCCCCGCAGGCATGAAAACGCCTCGGCCAGCAGCGACTCTTCCGCCGTCACTGTCAGGTCCGGTCCTGGCAGCTGCAAAGGAACCTCCACTTCCATGAGTTTGGACACCCACTGACTCGCATCCTGAATCGAGATCGGATCCAGAGGACAAACCCTGACACCCCAGGTGTCGCAAGGGCTCATTCCCCCCAATGAGGTCAGGAGGACAAAGACATCCGCTTCAACCCGGTCGTCGTCGTCGACGAAAGGAATCGCGAAGCTTCCGTCTACACCTTCGAGCGAAGGTGCGACTCCCCGCCGGCGAGCGGTGTGAAGACTCCAATGCGGATCCACCGGTACGCCCCGCCTATTGCGCAGTTCGAAATGGAGGTGGGGGACT
>JAICND010000528.1 GCA_025929005.1 Acidimicrobiia bacterium | reverse complement strand
GAATTGTGCCCACCAGGAATGACAGGCAAGTGTCCAGGGATCATTCTCGACGGGGATTTGGCGCCCGAGTTCTTCGAGCCTGATGGCCAAAACCCGCCTGTGATCACCTTGCAGGGGTTATACAACGGCAGCCGCCTGGTCTCCACTGGGGAGGCGAGTCGGCTCTCGCCGTATCCACCGTTTGGCCCAACCGAATACGCCTCACTCTGTCCAGGGATGAGAGGCAGCGGCAATCCGGATTCGTACGCCGAGAGCCTGACCTCCTACACCCAATCTGTCCCCGACGCCTTCGCCGGTATGTGGTGGGACCAAGGCACTTCAGTGATGACCCTTTGGTTCGTTGGTGACGACGTCGAGGGTCATCGAGAAGCCATCGAAGCCGTGACCGGGACAACCGATGAGGTCTGCGTGGCGGGCGGTGCGCGTTTTAGCGAAGCCGAGCTCCTCGATGCGATGGACCTTCTGGCAGGGATCAGTGAGGGTCAGAGCGATTTAGCCACAGCCGGCTACGGGATCAACACGCTTACCAATCGAATCGATCTCAGCGTTCAGGAGATAGACGCTGCTCTCCGCCAAGAGATCGCGGACACCGTTGGCGAACGAGTGCTGCTGTTTCCATATCTCGAGATGGTCAGCGGGACTCTCTCTAACCTGCCGCCCGCGATCCCGGCTGTCCCCGGCAACGTCGACATTCTCACAAATCGGCTCCGCTACGGAGGAGGCATGGACGCCCTCGGTCAGTTCCGGCTGGGCTACGACTCGGATCTCAATTGCATCTACTTCGACGGGTCCGAAATTGGCGAGGGCCGCACCGTTCCCGTCTGGCCCTTTGGCTACTCCGCCATCAATGATCCTGTTGAGGTCTACGACTACGACGGCGAACTCATCGCCACCCAGGGCTCGATGCTCGAACTCGGTGGTGGCTTCGTCGGTGTCGAATTCGTTGAAGGCGACACCTGCGGCGCCGTCTCCGCGTGGATCGTCAACAGCTGAGCAAGACCCTTCTCGGCTTCTTATCCTCCACCGCATTCGTTGAAAGGAAACATGAGCAACTATCCACGCAGCGTGTTGCTCCGGTTGGCCGGGGCACTGGTTTCCATCGCACTCTGGCTGGGTCTGATCCTCCTGGCCCTAGCCAACATGGACATCGGTGGTTTGACGGTGCCCGAAGGACTCAGGGCCGGGTGGCCATTTTGGGTGGGAGCGGCCGTACTCGTCCTCATCGTCTTCCTGACCCTGCGACGCGCCACACCTGGACCTGGTTGGGGAACGTTCCTCATCGGTCTCGTGATCCCGGAGGTTGCCTTCTTCATCAACCGGTTGGCAGCCACCGAGATCGGCATGGTGTTCTGGATCGCGACCGCTGCGCTCATCCTCGTCCCCTTGCCGAGCCGGAAAGCGCCAGTGGCGCCTGCCCGTTAGCTAGGAGTATCTCGTCACGAAGCCACGTGACCGGAAGACTCCCAACATCCTGGCCCCGAACCAAACGCTGAGAGCCAAGGCGGCGGCGGTACCCATGGTCGAGAGACCCAGTCGTCGCCAGGGCACCCCATCGCCGTCAAGAACGGCGCGAGCAGCCGCGAACGCGTGCGT
>JAICND010000321.1 GCA_025929005.1 Acidimicrobiia bacterium | reverse complement strand
GTCCTGGGATCGCGATAGGTGAATCCGAGGCCGGTCGCCTGACCGCTGTCCCGACGGGCGACCAGATGTCGGTGCACCTCGGAAAATGCCTCGGCCGAGGTGACCCCGAACAGGTCGAGGCCAGCTGCTTTCGCTTCATCGTCTAGCCGGTGGCGGAGTCCCTCCACCCCTCGACCGTAGCGCGATCGCTCTTCGGTGGCACCAGACGCAGCTGAGGGATCAGACCCGCCTCGGATAGGTTGGCGATGGCCTCGGCCTCGTCCTCGGCGAGGTCGAGCAGACCCTCATGGAAGATCAGGTTGACCACACAGTCATCGCAGGCGATGTCTCGAGCCAGGCAGGTTTCACAATTGATGAGCATCGGTGGAACGTATCGGCCGGGTGGGACATTTTTCAGCGGGGGCCGAGATCGGAGCTTGGGATCCAGGCGATATCGGGTGGGAATAGAAGGTCAAGGGTCCAGTCCAGAGCGACCCGGGCCTTGCGCAACCCGCTCGGGAGCTGCCACAGGTAGTACGTCCTCCACAGAAACCATCCGATGAACCCCGAAACCGGCACTCCCAGGGTCCGGCCGACGGCGTTGCGGTGGCCCAGCGAGACCAACTCCCCCTTGGTCTTGTAGCGAAACTCGGGAATCGACTTTGATTCATGGACCAGGTCAGGGAGATAACGACCCAGGTACCGGCCCTGGCGGAGGGCGAATTGGGCGGTGGGAGGGGACACTCCCTCGCCTGCTTCCACTCTCGCAACGTCGCCTATCGCAAAGACTCCAGGGGCCACCTGCAGATGGCCGTCGACCACCAGGCGCCCTTTGTCAACCGGGAGTCCCAATTGGGCGACCAGCGGACTTGGTTTGACGCCGGCCGCCCAGATGACAGTGGCGGCGTCGATCTTCCTGCCATTGGCCAGGGTGATGCCACCGGGTCGCACCTCGGTGACCGCCGATCCCAACGCCAGCTCGACACCCCGCGCCTCCAGGGCCCGGGCAGCGGCCGCGGAAAGCGACGGAGACAGCGCCGGGGTTACCCGGGGTACTGCATCGACGAGGATCACCGCTGGCGGCGGCGCCTCTTCATAGAAGCGAGCCGCTGCCGGTCGGAGGAAATCGGCCAGGGCTCCCGAGATCTCGGCGCCGGAGTAACCCGCCCCGACGACTACCACTCGCGTAAACGATGGATCTGGTGTCTGGGTCGAGTGTTCCAGGAGAGCCAACAGGCGATTGCGAATTCGGAGGGCGTCGCCGATCTCTTTGAACGGCAACGCGTGCTCCTCGACTCCTGGCACTCCAAATGTGTTGGGGACGGAACCGAGAGCAAAAACGATGTTGTCAGCCTCAAGTTGCATGACACCGTCGCCAAAGAGGGGCCGGATGACGATTGAGCGTCGGTCAACCTCGACGCGCTCGACGACACCCTGCACGAGCCGGGCGTGGGGGGCGAGCTGTCTGATCGGGGTGACGATGTGCCGCGGATCTACGTCGCCAACAGCAGCTTCGGCCAGCATCGGTGTGAACAACAAGAAGTTGTCCTGTGAGACCACTGTCACCTCGAGACGGCGACCGATGCCTCGGGCGGCGGAGGTGCCCGAGAAGCCTCCACCCAGTATGACCACGCGCCTCATGCGCGAAAGGTACGACGGCCACCCGTTTGCAGCCAGTCAATCAGTGCCTGCGACCAGAGTCCTACAGCACCCGCGGCTTCCGCTCCCTCCCGGACCCGTCGATCGGAAGTCACGACCACGAGTGGTGCCGTTGTGGTCCGGGCCAGCTCAAGGATTCCTTCATCAGCAGAGTCCACAAACGTGACCTCGACTTCTGGATATCTGTGATGTTCGTTCCCCTCCCTGGAGTCGAACATCACGATCACACGGCGCTTACCGACCGATGCAACCGCCAGACGCCGGCCTGCTTCCACGACGCGGCTACGCGCTTCCAGGTCTGGTGGCGACACCAACATGTGGGCGGCGTTCCACCCGTCGATTGCGACCATCAGGGCGGCGGGCTGATCGATAAGCCAGTAGATGGCTTCGGCCCGATCCGGTGCCAGGCCCTGGGGAAGCTTCATCGAGCCCGCCCGGAGAGCGCCCGCCGGACTCGCAGTCTCGACCGGGAGCACGGCCCCAGCTGCGACCAGGTCGTCGAGATGTCGCGCCAGCTCCAACGGGGTGCCCAGTTCCCAGGCTCCCGGGCGGTGGGCAGGCCGCGGCGGCGGCGTGACCGGACGTGACGGAGTCGAAGCGACACCTCTGGCCAGACCGTCGCGTTCGGCGGTGACCTCGGTCAGCCTCCTCTCGAGATCACCCACCATGCGTTGGAGTTGTTCGAATTCGAGCAACTCGCGGGATTTGCTACGAGCCACTCGGTCTGCTTGCTCTCGCAACCGCTCGGCAACCGACGCCTCTGAATGACGGGCCCTCTCCTCGGCCTCAGCCAACATCGACTCCAGACGCTCGATGCGACGCTCAGCCTTGGCAAGGTTCTCCGACACCTTGTGTTCGGTCCGGACGGCAGCTGTCTCTGCCACCTCATCGGCCAGGGACCTGACCACGGCCTCCCAGCCCTTCGGTCGCTGCAAGAACGCGGCCGAAGCCCTCCGTCTGGCATCGGGGTCGTCCGGATCGATGTCCTTCCAGGCGGCGACCGACTCCGCCCGCAACCAATCAGATCCGTCCAACGCCTTCAGAAGGTGCTGCGCAAGGGGTGGAGGGAGCCGGCCCGAGCGCGAAGCAAGATTCCGCAACCCCGGGGGAATGTCGTTGTCATCCATCTGTCGAAGGGCACGCCTGGCCGCTTCCAAGGCAGGAAACAACAAGGCGACATCGAGTGGACCCGAAACAGAGGCTTCCGACCTGGTCATCGGTCTGTATACTGCCCCGTGAAATGACCGCCAGCATTCTGGTACTTCACTAGCGCACACGCCTCCAATCGGCGTGTGCGCCTCATGACCCTCCCCACCGGGAGGG
>JAICND010000253.1 GCA_025929005.1 Acidimicrobiia bacterium | reverse complement strand
TGGTGGAAGTGGAAAGGTTGGCGACGGTGGTTGATGCGGAGTCAGGGGCGACGACGGCAGCCAGAGGGCTGTCGCCGACCCGCGAGCCGGCCGCACCCACCGCCAGATACGCCACCAGGGTCGTGGCGGCGGTAGCTCCCATCCATCCCAGGACGATCAGGGCTTTGCGCACACTCCCATGATGGTGGATGGAGGGACCGGCAAACCTCAGGACAACCTCAAGGTTCCCTAAACCCGCCGATAGCCTGCTCGCAATGGCAGCGATCGTGATCATCGAAGACGACCCCCACATCCGCCGTCTGGCCGCCGAGGCGCTGGCTGCTAATGGTCACCATCTGGAAACGGCAGGGTCTGCCCTGGAGGGTCTCAAACTGGTGGTTGCGACCAAACCTGAGCTGGTCGTTCTTGATCTCGGTCTCCCGGATCTCGACGGTACTGAGCTCCTGCGAATGCTGCGGGCCGTCACGCAGGTACCGGTGATCGTCACCACCGCCAGAGAGGGTGACCAGCATGTAGTCGGCACCCTTGACGCCGGGGCCGACGACTATCTCACCAAGCCGTATTCGATCGCCCAGCTGGAGGCGCGGGTGAGGGCAGTGATGAGGCGAAGCGAGTCCTCAGGATCCCCGCCGACTCTGGCCATAGGGGAACTGCTAATCGATCGAGCGGCCCGCGAAGCGGCCCTGGATGGGAAGCCTCTGGAACTCAGCCCGAAAGAGTTCGATCTGTTGCTGCTGTTAGCCGATCGCGCCGGCGAGGTCGTCACCAAGAGGGAGATGCTGGCCGAAGTCTGGCGACAACCCTACGGAGGCGGCGACCGCACCATCGACGTACACCTCTCGTCGCTGCGAGCCAAGCTGGGAGAGTCGGCGCGACGGCCTCGTTATCTCCATACGGTGCACGGGGTGGGGGTCAAGCTGTCAGCCCCTTCCGGAGAACGGTGAGACGACGGCTGGCCGTTCTGGCGCTGGCGATCACGTCGCTGGTGGTGATCTCATTCACCGTGCCCCTGATACTCGTGGTACGCCGGGAGGCCCGCGAGAGAGCTCAAATCACAGCTGAGACCCAGTCCCAGACTTTCGCCGGGCTTCTGGCGGTCACATTGGCGGGCGCCGAATCCCTCGATCGGACATCGATACAAAACGCGATTGGAGATCTGCCTGACGGTGTGGGAATAGTCCTCCCCGACGGCGAAACGATTGGCGAGATCGCTCTTTCTTCCGAGGCAGCGGCTTCGGTGCGGTTGGGGGTTCCGGACGCCGGGTTCACTAGTGATGGGTGGGAGGTGGGAATCCCTGTACAGACCCGCTGGGGGGTGCTGGGCGTGGTTGCTACGGCCACCAATCAGGAACTTTCGAGAGGTGTGGGCACAGCCACCATCATTCTCGGACTCGTAGGTCTCGTCGTGGTCGGCGCCGCCGTGGCCGTTGCCGATCGTCTCGGGCGCAACCTGGTGCGTCCGGTCGACGAGTTGGCTGGGGTCGCCCGACGTCTCGGCGAAGGTGAACTGCAAGCACGGGCATTTGTCACCGAACCACCCGAAGTGGCGGCGGTCGGATCCGCTCTCAATCTCCTGGCGGAGAGGCTCGGCTCGATGCTCACCGCCGAGCGTGAGTCATTGGCCGACCTTTCCCATCGGTTGCGGACTCCTCTGACGGGTCTTCGTCTTCAGGCGGAGAGGCTGCCGGAGAGCCAGGATCGCATGGCTTTGCTCGAAGGAGTTGACCGCATGCAGGCCGCAGTCGACGGACTCATAGTGGCCGTGAGAAGCGGGAGGTCAACCACCGATCAGGCTGATGCAGCCCAAGTGGTCAAGAGGCACCTCGAGTTCTGGGGTGTGCTGGCGAGAGAGCAGGGTCGCCCGCTCACTGTCGTCCTCGACCCCGGACCCCTGCCAGTCCCGGTGGGAGCGGAAGAGTTGGGTTCCATGGTCGACGGGCTGCTGGGAAACGTTTTCAGTCACACCAAGCCGGGCACCCCGTTCGAAGTGAAGCTGGTCCGAGGGGAAGAGTCGGAGATCGTGCTCATTGTGAGCGATGCGGGTGAAGGTTTTCCGGCGGGGGTGGATCCGATGGGACGGGGCGTCTCGGGCAAGGGCTCCACCGGGCTCGGGCTTGACATCGCCCGTCGGGTAGCGGAGCGCTGCCATGGATCAGTCAACCTGGGGCGAGCACGCCTCGGTGGGGCGGAAGTGGTCGTCACTCTGCGTCAAAAAGCCGCGAACCCCGGGTTCACAGCGCCATAAGTGGTGCCCACAACCCGGGGTTCGCGGTGGTAACGGATCAGTCTTTGTTCTCGATCTCCACCCGGACCTGACCGTTCTCGATGCGAACCTTGAGACGAGCCTCGAGGTCGCCGTTGGCGAACCGGACTTCGACCTCGTCGCTCCGCTGACGAGTTTCGTCGATCACCCAACCCGGCGAGGGAGCCACCAGGCCGAGTTGCGCCTGTCCGTTGACGAAGAGGACCGTCACCGAGCCGGCGGCTGCCACCTGGTAGGTAACCGGACCTGAGGGGACAATGCCGGCGGTGTCATCGGCGCCGTCGTCATCGATCGTGGTCGAAGTGGTAGCGGTCCCGTTGGTCGTCGTGGCGGTGGTGGACGTCGACTCGGTGGTGGACGTCGACTCGGTGGTCGACGTCGACCCGATGGCGGCGGCGTTGGCCTCGGTGCGGATGCGGACTCGGACAGCACCGTCTTCCAGTTCGGCGTTGAATTGGAGACGACGGCCCTCGCCCCGGAAGTCGGCCTCCACCTCGCGGCCTTCGGGCACTTCTACTTCGACCATGAATCCGGCTGCCGCCTGGGCGGAGAGAATCGTGAGCACGTTCCCGGTGTTGGCCAGACGGATGGTCCCGGCGTCCTCCACCGCGATTTCAGTCTCCTGGCCGGCTCCCAGATCAACATTGACCTGGGACTCGTTGTCCGATGCGGCCCACGAGATTCCTGTAATCAACAGTCCCACCGTGACCGCAGCTGCAATGAGTCCTAGACGATTCTTCATGACGACCTCCTTGTGATTGGGAGGTCAAGCATCTCGCACGGCCGCTCAGGGCCACCTCACCGGATGGTCAAGGATTCCTCAAGGAACCGGGTTCGGACTTCCGGCCAGTGCCTGTTCCAGGGTGGTCCAGGGGAGTGAGGCGCATTTGATGCGCACCGGATACCGTCGAACACCCTGCAGGGCCTCGAGGTCGCCGAGGTACGAACCCGGACGTTCCTGGTCGATGGGACCATCTCCGTTCTCTGCAGTGAGCATCTGATGGAACTTCTGCGCCAACAGCTGGACTTCAACCCGATCGAGACCTTTTATCGCTTCGCTCATCATGGAACCCGAGGACTGGCTGATCGAACAGCCGTGCCCACGGACCGATATGTCATCGATGCGGTCGTCAGCGAAGACCAACTGGACTGTGACCTCGTCGCCGCAGAGCGGATTGACCCCTTCAGCGGTGGCGTCGGCCACCGTCAGGGGTTGGCGATTGCGAGGGTTCCGGTAGTGATCGAGGATGACCTCGCGGTAGAGATCTTCGAGAGCCAT
>JAICND010000484.1 GCA_025929005.1 Acidimicrobiia bacterium | reverse complement strand
CTTTCCTTCCGGCAAACACCGGCTCGACCCCGAAAAGCCGCCTGAGGTGATGCCAGAGGAAACGGTAAGCACCCTGGTTCTCCGGCTCCTCTTGCGCCCACACCAACTCGGCACCCGAATGTCGGTTAGCCAGATCGCGCAAGCGGTGCTCCGCCAGCGGGTACAGCTGAGCCACCCGGACAATGGCTACATCGGCCAGACCCTGCTCCGCCCGAACCCGGGCGAGGTCGTGATACACCTTGCCGGAGCAGAGAACGAGACGCCGGGCGTTTTCAGGGGCCACACCATCTTCCAGGACTTGCTGAAACCCGTGATCGGTGAAAACCTCGATCGGGGAAAACGACTCCTTGGTCCGTAAGAGGGACTTGGGAGTGATGACGATCAGCGGCTTGCGCGGCCACAGCAACGCCTGGCGACGCAGGAGGTGGAAATACTGGCCGCTAGTCGACGGCACCACCACCCGCATGTTCTCGTTGGCGCACAACTGCAGAAACCTCTCGATTCGAGCACTGGAGTGTTCGGGACCCTGACCCTCATAGCCATGGGGCAGCAGCATCACCAAGCCCGACTGCTGGGCCCACTTGGCCTCACCAGCCGCCACGAACTGATCGATCACCACTTGCGCCCCATTGGCGAAATCGCCGAACTGGGCCTCCCAGGCCACCAGGGCCTCTGGCCACTCGATGGAGTAGCCGTATTCGAAGCCGACCGCGGCGAACTCCGACAACAGCGAGTCCACGAGACGAACCCGCGCCCCGCCTTTCGAAATCTCCTGTAGCGGACACCACTCGGTACCCGAGTCGTAACACGTCAGCTCGGCATGGCGATGGCTGAAAGTGCCGCGACGCGAGTCTTCACCGGCCACCCGTACCGGCACTCCCTGACCGGCGATGGTGGCGATGGCCAGCGCCTCAGCGGTCCCCCAGTCCAGAACACCCGTGTCGAGGGCCGCCGCCCGCTCTTCCAGCATCCGCCTCAGCTTGGGATGAACCGTGAAGTTGGCCGGCGGAATAGTGAGATGTCGCAGGACCTCGGCCAGTTCCTCTCTCGGTACGGCTGTGGCAGGTTCGCTCGACGGCATCGGCTCCACCGTCTGGCCGCGGGCGACCGGAGCCGAACTCCGGGTTTCCTGAAATGCCTGGTCCAGCATCTGATGAAACTCCTGGAGCAGCGCTTCGCCATCATCCATCGATATGTCGCCGGTGTTGACCAGACGCTCCATATAGAGCTTCCGAACCGATCGCTTCTGATCGATGAGCTTGTACATCAAAGGCTGGGTATACGACGGTTCGTCGCCCTCGTTGTGACCCCGGCGCCGATAACAGATCATGTCGATGACGACGTCACGGTTGAAAGCCTGCCGGAATGCGAAGGCGAGCCGGGCGGTCCTCACCACGGCTTCGGGGTCGTCGCCGTTTACGTGGATGATCGGGGCCGCCACCGTCTTGGCCACATCCGTGGCGTAGAAGCTGGAACGGGCATCGAGGGTCGAGGTGGTGAAACCGACCTGGTTGTTGATCACGATGTGGACAGTGCCACCTGTCCGGTAGCCAGGCAGTTGGGACAGATTGAAGGTCTCCACAACCACGCCTTGACCGGCAAAGGCTGCATCACCGTGGATGAGGACGGGCAACACCTCCCGGTGACCATCGACGCCCCGCTTCTCCTGCTTGGCCCGGACGACTCCTTCCAGAACCGGATCGACTGCCTCCAGATGCGAGGGATTGGCCACCAACTCCACCTCGATGACCGATCCGTCGGCGGTTTCGTATTTGCCCGTGAACCCCAGGTGGTACTTCACATCGCCTGAACCACCGGTG
>JAICND010000115.1 GCA_025929005.1 Acidimicrobiia bacterium | reverse complement strand
GAGTATCAACGCGAGGCGTACCAGTTGTTCAGCGATCTGGTCGATTCGGTCAAGCGGGACACGGTGAGGTACCTTTTCCACGTCCAGATCAACCAGGCCGAACCGGTGAGACCGACGCCTCAGCCCCAGGGACCTACCAAGCCGGTCCATGTCGGTGGGCAGGTCGGTAGAAACGATCCCTGCCCCTGTGGGAGCGGCAAGAAGTACAAACGTTGCCACGGGGCCTCATGAGCACTGGTCGGGATTTCCCCAAAAGAAGCGGGACGTGCCGTCCGATAGACATGGGATGGCAGTCCCACGAAGTCGCCGGCGTGGACCCCGACACGCGGCGAGACGAACCAATTCGGCTCTGATCGTTGCGGCGGTAGCGCTCGGTGTTCTTGCCAGCGGAGTCACAATTCTCACCTCCACCAAAGCCGCTTTCAGCGGTACGACCTCCAACTCGGGTAACTCGTTTACAGTCGGCTCGGTCGATTTGGTCGACGACGACACCGGATCAGCGCTCTTTTCGGCTTCGAACATGATCCCCGGACAGACAGTCACTCGCTGCATCGTCGTTACATATCAGGGAACGATTGGAAACCCGGGTCCCGTGCGTATTTATTCGGGTGGGTTGACCGACTCCGGATCGCTGGCGACGGAGTTGGACCTGACGGTTGAAGAAGGCACCGGCGGCACCTTTACGACCTGCAGCGGGTTTGTTTCATCCGGCACAATCGAATCGGGGACATTGGCAGGCTTCAACACGAGTCACACCGGCTACGCCAACGGGGCGGGCGCATGGGACCCGTCCACCACCCCTGAATCACGGTCCTATCGAATCACCATCACCCTTCCTTCAGACGCCGCAAACGGCTTCCAGGGTCAATCGGTTACCGGGCTCGTCTTCACCTGGGAAGTCCAATCCTGACCTAGGAGAGCGGCATGACAACCGTCCCACGAGTCCGGGAGGGGGCCGCCTCTAATAGGTGGGCTGGGCTGGAAGCCCCGGTGACGTTCGCTGGTTGGCTGGTGGCTTCCTACGTGGGTTCGGTCTTTCTTTGGGTGGCCATACCGGCGCTGGTCTTCGGGTGGCAACCCCTTGTAGTGGTTTCAGGATCGATGACACCTCTGATCAGGTCTGGAGACCTCGTACTTGTGGACGACCAGCGGGACGGAATCGGGCCGGGCACAATCATTGCCTTCTATTCCCGCCTAGACGAGGTGGTGTTGCACCGCGTTATCGCCAACGGACCCGACGGCGGTTATCGCACCCAAGGAGACCGCAATCTCGCTCCGGACTCGGATTCCGTCCAGCCAGCTGATGTAATCGGTGCGGGCCGGATGCTGGTGCCCTTTGCCGGCTTGCCCCGAAGTTGGGGGCTGGGATGGCCGGTGGTGGTGACACTGATGTTGGCGGGAGCAGCACTGGCTTGGCGGCCCCATCGATCCTGGGCCATCGCCCTCCTCGCAGCCGCGATGTCAATGGGCGGAGTCGGGTGGGCCAACGCAAGCTTCGCCGACGCGACCTCGTCTGAGGGCTCGTCGCTTTCAGCGGTGACGGTCGCTCCCGCCACTGGACTTGCCGCCACCTGTGGGGCGGCCGGTGCCACAAACGTGGAGGTCGACTTGGCTTGGACCGCCTCTGCCACTCTCGGGATCACCGACTACCAGATCATGCACGACGCACCCGGTGGGGGCACCAGCTTCTCGGTCGTGGGCACCGTGAATGGCTCCACGACCACGTTCACTCACTCATTCGTGGTGGCGCTCTTCGGTACGGGTACCCATACCTACACCGTCCGCGCGACCACAGGATCGTGGGCCTCGGTTAACTCCAACACCGACGCTGTGAACGTGACCCAGATTGTCTCTGTATACGTGTGTTCTACCCTGTAGTACGGGTGGTATCTTCATCGTCGCTCCGACCATGACAGAAGAGATCTTCGACCCTCGTGAGATGATCACCGACCAGCGCAATCGCCTGGTTGAAGCGCGGAGGTTTCTTTGACTTCGATGGCAAAGCCGTCGAACTCGCCCGCCTGAAGGAGAGTGCCGCCTCCCCCGATTTGTGGGGAGACCCCAACAACGGGCGCCGGATAACGCAACGATTAGCGGCCATTCAGCAGACCCTCGATCGGGTACATCGAATCACGTCGACCATCGACGACGCCGAAGTTCTTCTCGGGTTAGCGGAAGAAGCTGGCGATGAGTCGGTCCGCGAGGAGGCCATCAGCGAACTCAAGGAGGCCGAGTCCGACCTTGCGGCTCTGGAACGGGAGTCGTTGTTCTTCGACGAATACGACGACCACCCGGCGATTCTCTCGGTGCATGCCGGTGCCGGCGGGGTCGATGCCCAGGATTGGGCGGAGATGTTGGGCCGCATGTATCAGCGCTATCTGACGGACGCAGGCTTCAGTGTGACCATTGAAGACGTCACCGAAGGTGAGGAGGCCGGCGTCAAATCGATGACAATGTCGGTCCGGGGGGATCATCCCTATGGGACCCTTGAGTCCGAGAGGGGTGTTCACCGGTTGGTCCGAATCAGCCCCTTCGACTCCAACGCCCGGCGACAGACTTCATTTGCCGGGGTTGATGTCGTCCCTGAACTCGGCGAAGAAGAGGGAGTTGAGATAGCCACCGACGATCTCCGCATCGACACTTATCGATCGCAAGGAGCCGGTGGTCAGCACGTCAATAAAACCGACTCGGCGGTTCGTATCACCCATCTTCCGAGTGGAATTGTCGTGGCGGTGCAGAACGAACGAAGCCAGCTTCAGAACCGCGCCCGGGCCATGTCGATCCTCAAGGCGCGGCTCCATGAGCGGGCTCGACAGGAGCGAGTTGCTCAGATTGACGAGATCCGCGGGGAGCAGGGCGAGGCGGCGTGGGGTCGCCAGATTCGGAGCTACGTGCTGCAGCCCTATCAGATGGTGAAAGATCTCCGCACGGACATCGAAACCGGCAACATCCAGGCAGTGCTCGATGGGGATCTGGACGAATTCATCGACGGCTACCTGCGGTGGCGTCGAGCCAGTCATGAGGCAACCAGGGCCCGGGAGAGTTAGCGATTGACAAGGGGGCTGGGGTAGCCTTACGCCGGTCCCGGCCGTCCGGCCGACAATCCTGGAAGATGAATCGGTTCCATACATGATTCGGCTGCGCGACGTAACCAAGGTCTATGAGGGGGGAACCGTCGCTGTTCGCGACGTGTCCCTCGACATTCAAAAGGGCGAGTTTGTGTTCCTTGTGGGACCATCGGGGTCGGGCAAGTCAACCATCATCCGGCTATTGCTCCGTTCGGACTCGGTGACCCGGGGCAACATCTGGGTGGCCGGTAAGGACATCACCCAGCTCCCTTCGTGGAAGATCCCATTTCTGCGTAGGTCGGTTGGGACCGTATTCCAGGACTTCAAGCTGCTGCCCAACAAGACCGTCACCGAGAACATCGCCTTCGCTCTCGAAGTCCTGGGACGTCCCCGCAGTGTCATCAACCCTCAGGTTGGTCAGGTGCTCGAACTCGTGGGGCTAGCCGACAAGGGCGACCGCTATCCACGCCAGCTCTCGGGTGGCGAGCAGCAGCGGGTGTCGATCGCCCGGGCGTTTGTCAACCGTCCACCCATCCTCTTGGCCGACGAGCCCACCGGCAACCTCGACCCGGCCACCTCGGTCGGCATCATGCGGCTCCTTGATCGCATCAACCGATCAGGCACCACCATCGTGATGGCGACCCATGACCACGCCATCGTCGACGCCATGCAACGCCGGGTCGTCCAGCTAGAGGACGGCAGGGTCATCCGTGACCAGGAGTCGGGTCGTTACGAAACCGAGCAAGTCCCAGAGATCGAAGTAGCCATGACCGACGAGGGGGCTGGATGAGCCGTTTCACGCTCCTCGTCCGGGAAGCCCTCATCAACCTCCGTCGCAACCTGCTGGTGGTGGTCGGAGCGGTCCTCGCCATCTTTATCTCCCTGGCGCTCGCCTTCGCCGCGCTGGTCCTTAACGAGCTGGTGCGGACCAACACCCTTGCCTGGCAGGACGGGGTCCACATCATCGCGTTTCTATGGGATGAGGGGGCCGACGGGGTGCCCCTCGGGGCGCATGCCGCTCTGGTCGGCGAAGTGGATACCTGGTCCGAGGTGGAGCGGGTCGAATACATGGACAAGGCGGGTGCCTACGCCGAATTCCTTGAGATCTTTGCCGACCGGCCCGGATACGGGGACATCGATCCGAGTCTGCTCCCCGCCTCGATTCGCATCGAGTTGAACGACATCAGCCTCTACCGAGACGTCATGCTCCGGCTAGCGGGTCAAGGCCAAATTGTTCGCGAGGCACAGTCGTTTGGTGAGCAAATCGAACAACTTGACTCGTTGTCACAGGTGCTCAATCTCCTCTTCCTCGGGTTGGCCCTGGTACTGGGTACTTCCGCGGTTGTATTGATCGCCAACACCATCCGTATGGCGATCTACGCCCGGCGAGACGAGGTGGCGATCATGAAACTGGTGGGTGCCTCGAACTGGTACATCCGCGTCCCGTTCTTGTTGGAAGGGATGATCGAGGGCCTGATCGGCGCCGGTCTCGCCGTTCTCACCATCTGGGTGGCTTCCCGCAACCTCCGGACGATCGGCGAGACCATCCGGATCGTCACCCTCTCGGTCCCCGACCAGTTCTTCCTGCGGTGGGGGATCTTGTTCTTGATGTTCGGTGCAGCGGCGGGTGTGCTGGGAAGCGTGCTGGGACTCAGCCGATACCTGCGAGACGACGAGGGGGGGCGACCGGTAACGACCGCCCGGCGGGTCCTCGAGCCGCTGTGAAGCCCGCACGGTTAACCGTGCTCCTCGTGGTGTTAGCCCTCCTCTGGGGTTCGGCGCCGGTTGTGGCACAAGATGCTGCGGCGACGGAGTTGCAGCAGATCCAACTCGAGCTGGCCGAGTTGAACCGCGCCATCAAGGCCGCCCGCACCGAGGCGAGCGCCGTCGGCCAACAGGTTGCGGCGGCTCAAGCCAATCTCGAAGCCGCACTTTCGATCTTCAACGCAGCCCAGGCGCGGGTCGACGAGACGATCGCTCGGGTTCAGGACACCGAGCAGGCAGTAGCGGACCTGACGCTGCAACTGGCTGGCCTCGAGGCCGATCTCGCTCGAACCGAAATCGACCTGAGCAACACGGAGTCACGCCTCGAGGATCAAGCGGTCGCCATGTACATGGAGGCATCGGCGATGCCGGCGATCGGTCTCTTTTCTCAGGAGGATGCCGTTTCGGCGGCAACCGTGATCGTTTATGCCGGAGATATCTTCGCCGAGAACGAGGACATCTTCACTGCGTTTGAGCTCCTGAAGAGAGAAGAAGAACGCCAGCGAGAGGGCGTCGCCGACCGCAAGGTCGAAGCCCAGGTTCAGCTTGTCAAACTCGAAGCCGAAAAGGCGCAGCTCGAAGTCGAGCGCAACGAAGCGAACGACGCCTTGGCAGCCGCCCAACACGAAGCCGCGGTAGTTCAGTCCCTCCTCAATGAGATCCGCCGGAACATCGCCGCAGCCGAGGAGCACAAGGACGGTCTCGAGGCTGACGCGGAGCGTCTGGAAGACGAGATTGCCCGTCTCCAAAGCAACGAAGGTGAGGCCCCCGGAATTCTCGGATGGCCCATCAATGGCCGGGTCAGCTCACCGTTCGGCTACCGGATTCACCCCATCCTGGGGGTTAGGAGGCTCCACACCGGAATCGACGTCAATGGATCGACCG
>JAICND010000166.1 GCA_025929005.1 Acidimicrobiia bacterium | reverse complement strand
GGGTTCTATTTGCTGGCTGGGATTGCTGCCGCGGCCGCTCACATCTTCTTGCATCCGGAGAGCACAATTCCGGTGGTGGGGGCCTCAGGCTCGATCGCGGGGGTCATGGGTGCATATGCGGTCCTGCACCCCCGCGCCTCGGTCACCTCCATCATTCCACCGTTCTATTTCTGGCCGTTTGCGATGCCCGCTTTTCTCTTCCTCGGGATTTGGTTCGCATCTCAGTTTCTACTGTCGGGTGCCGACTCCAACATCGCCTGGGAGGCCCATGTGGGCGGATTCGCCTTCGGCTTCATAGTGAGCCTTCTCTTCCGGCGGAGGCTCCGGAGCCACGAAACCAGCGGCAACGTTCACTACCCGGTTGGACGTCTCCGTCGCTGACACCTCACGGCCACCCCTGGTGGTGGGCTCTGAACGCCGCCACCTCTTTGGCGGTCTCGGGCCCGTAGGTCCGATTCCCATGGGGCAGCTGCGATCTGATCGCCGCCAGGTCAGCCGGGCTGTACTCCAGTGGTGTGCGCACCGGATTGAGCCCATAGACGCGGGCGGCATTCTCACCCAAGATCTTCCGCTTGATGTCAGCCGTGAGGGCCGGGTACCCAAAGGTCTCTTGGTACTCCTGTGTGATCTCGAACGCCCGAAAGCCTTCGATCTGGTCCTGGGGCGAGCCGTAGAAGATGGAGTCGGTGCCCCACACAACATTGTCGGGACCGAGAGCTAGGAGGAGCTTGCCCAGGACGTGGGCGGCTTCGTTGGGGCGTCGCATCAGGTTCCACCAGGTGGTGCCCAGTTCGGCGTAGACATTGCCTCCCGGTCCGATACCCGCTGCTTGCACCGAAGAAATGAGGCGATTTACCCCGAGGTTGTTGTCCCGATACGCGCCTTCCGTATTGGCTACTTCAAAACCCGAGTGGTAGACGATGAAGGAGACATCTGGATGAGCCGACGCCGCCGGGCCAATGTCGATGGGCGAGGAGTAGCGACTCCCTCCTGACAGACCCTTGTGAACCAGGACGATTGGTCGGTCAAGCAGTGACGCCTGTTGGATGAAAGCATTGCCGACCTGTGGCAGGTCGGGATCGTGGTCGTCCAGCCACCAGGGCTGACCGGATGGGAAGTGAGTGAAGGTCTTCCAACCCCGGACGCCGAAGTCGGCGACCGACCGCTCCATCTCTTCCTGAATCGCCGGCCAAGGAGCGATCTGGGGAAGCGCCTGGGCATTGACAATGACCCGTTCGTGACGTCCCAACGCCTCGACAACGCGACGGGTTTCATCCATGAGCTCGTTGGAGAGTGCGCTTCCTTCGGGGAGAAGGGGAAGTCCCGAAATCGCCACCATGGTTGTGTCGGATCGCAGGAAGATCTCCTCCAGGAAGTGCTCCATGGAAAAACACGCTCGGGGATCGTCCTCCCCGGTGCAGTCCGCCTGCGGAAATTGCGAGCCCCAAAACCAGTTGTCACGGGTGGCCGGGTTGAGGTCGTACTCGAGAAGGTGCCCCTGAAGGTCGAAGACCCATTGGTCCCCACCGAGTGCCTCGCTGGCGGCGTCCTGGTCGAAACGGGCGAGAGGATCAATCAGGTAACGACCGCCAACCGGGCCCTCCGCCGCCGCCGCTGCCACTTCATCGAGGATTAGCAAAACCAGAGCGGAGGCCGATACCGTTTTCAGAAAGTCCCGACGCGATACCCCCAAACGGCGGGACACGACATCGGCCTCGGCGTAAGAACGTTTGATGACCTCGCTGATAACGGGGGTGATTGGCTCGGGGTCGTATTCGCCGTTGGAGCACGGTCCCAGCTTGATCGGCAGCCCAGGATCGGGCAGGTCACGGTGCATTGGACTCCTAGAGACGCTCCTCCTCGTTGCCCCGTTCAAGAAGGAATCTACCGACGGTGGCGAGGTCGGGAGCGACGAGGTCCGGCGCCGTCTCCACCTTCACCGAGGCCGAGGTGACGCCGCTCAGAACCAGCGCCGTCTTCCAATCAGTGCCCTCAGCCAGAGCCAGGTCCGTGTCGGGTCGATCGCCCGCAATCCAGACTGGCCCGGGCACCAGATATTTGGCGACCAGCTCACGCATCGGCGGCCAGGGCTTTCCGGCTGGCTCGGCTTTGACGCCAGTCGCGGTCTCCACAGCGGCAACGATTGCTCCACCACCCGGCCAGAGCCCGGTCTCGGTCGGGTACGTCGAATCCAGGTTGGTGGCGATGAGGCGAGCACCGTTGAATACTGCCGTCACAGCCTCCCGCAACCATGAGTAGGTCAGGTCGGTGGTGAGGCCAACTACAACGGCTTCGGCATCACCCGCGGAACCAACGACCGGAATGTCTGCAGCTGTGAGTGCGTCGACGATTCCCTCCCCCCCGAGGACGAAGCAGCGAGGTTTAGTGGGAGCCAGCATGAACGCAGCTGCTTGCGCCGACGTCAGGATCGACTCGGGCCGGGCCCGGTAGCCGGTGACATCGTGAATCCGCTCGGCGACTTCTGTGGGGGAACGAGTCGAGTTGTTGGTGCACATCAGGATGTTCCAGCCTGCCGCAGTGAGGTCGGTGAGGGCACGTGCACTTCCCGGGATTGGCCTGCTGCCTAGATAGACGACGCCGTCGAGGTCACAAATCAGATTGCCCGGACTCACCCGGTCAGCTCTCCAAATCGAGCAATGACACCCTGGAGCATCTGAACCGTGCGATGGAGAGAGTCAACGGAGACCCGTTCATTGTGGCCGTGGAAGAGTCGCAAGAACTCAGGGAAGGCAACTCGATCGTCAAACCAACCCGTCCCGTAGGCGACCACCCCTTTTGTCCGGAAGAAACGGGCGTCGGTGGCGACCGGCATCAGCATTGGCAGCAATCGCCGGTGACCCTGCAGCTGCTCGACCGAGTCACCGATCGCTTGCCAGAGAGGATTAGCGGTTGTCGAGACGTTCGCCGGGTGATCCGCCACGGGTTCAATCTCGATGCGGTCGGCCGCCGAAGCCATCGCTTTGCGAAGATGGGCGTCGACAAACTCGCGGTCCATCCCCGGCAAAGCCCGCAGGTCGATCTGGGCCTGCGCCGAGTCCGGTATGACGTTGGCTTTGACTCCGGCGTCGAGCATGTTGGGGCTTATGGTCAGGTGAGTGACCGCGTAGGCGTAGGCAGCAAACCCCGGGTCGTCCACCGCCAAATCGGCGATCGCCTCATCCACCAAATCGGGGTCCAGAAGCCGCATGGTGAGATCACGTTCCAGACCGAGCCCGGTAACGAAGGTCTCCCACTCGGGTGTTATGGCAACAGGTGCCTGTGTCTCGAACAGCCCACTGATCGCAGCCGCCATCGGAGCCAAGGCGTTGTCGGCCCGGTAAGGCGATGATCCGTGCCCAGGAGTTCCCCGGCTGCGGAGCTTGGTCCAAAAGGGCCCCTTCTCCCCTACGGCCACGAGATGAGCAGCGCCGTCCGGCGTGGAGATCGATGGATAGGCGACTTCGGTCAAGATGTATTCGGTGGCCACCAAGTCCCAACGATGGTCGACCAGATAGTGGGCGCCGTGCACACCGGAAGCTTCTTCGTCGGCGACTGCCGCCAGAATCAGGTCGCCGGGCAGCGGTGCCAGATCACCACTCAAATATGGGGCAAAGACCACTGCCATCGCGGCCGTGAGGTTGAGCATGTCGACGGCGCCCCGACCCCAGACAAATCCGTCGGCGATCTCGGCGCCGAAGGGGTCGATTGACCAACCCTCCCGGCTGACTGGGACTACGTCCAGGTGTGGAAGTAGCAGTAGACGCGGAGCCTTGGGGTCGGAGCCAGGTACCCGGTAGATGACCGATTGACGACCTGGCGCCGGTTCCACCACCTCGCCGGGCTGACCGAACAAATCCTGAAGTGTCTTTACCGATCGGTACTCGTAACCACTGGCGCGGGAACCGTCATTTACGCATTGATTGCGGATCAACTGTTGGAGCAATTCGACGACCGGCATCGAGGGGGAGGTTACGACCCCTCGGACTCGGCGTCGTCCGTCTCTCGACTTCTTCGGCCACCGTTATACCAACCACCCCAAGACAATTCCTAGACCCTTGCCTCAGGATTTCTTGACGATGGCTTCGAGCAACGAAGGCATAGTCGGGGTCAGAGGCAAGGACTCCACCTCAGCCAGCGGGACCCATCTGACCGCAGCGGCGTCGTCTCCTGCTCTCAGATGCCCTCCCACAACAGCTCCCGAGAAATCCACTAGGCAAAAGTGCCATTCGGCAGGATCCCCGGGACCGATGGCGTCCCCGGCCCAGACCACATCCCCGATCTCAACTTCCAGTCCGGTTTCCTCGTGGACCTCGCGTCGCGCTGCGTTTCTCATCGTCTCTCCCAGCGCCACCTTTCCCCCGGGAACTGCCCACATCCCCTTGTTGGGTGGGTTCATTCGCTGAACTAGCAGCAGCCTTCCCTCGTTGATGAGTGCCACACCCACCCCGCACATCGGTTGGCCCTCAGTCGGCATGGTGCATCACGATGGAACGGGCGGAGAAGCCGCCAGCCTCGAAGAAGTTTTTTACGAGCCTGTGACCTGGCAAGACGTGAGCATCGAACCTTTTCAATCCCCGGGCTCGCAATTCGTCAAGCGCCATCTCGCGCATCGACTCTCCGATGCCCACCTCGCGTGCGTCGGCATCGACGAACACCAGCCTGATTGAACCGACCTGTACCCCTTTGGCCTGGGCCAGCAGATCCTCCACACGGGCGACCAGAAAACCAAGCGGAT
>JAICND010000076.1 GCA_025929005.1 Acidimicrobiia bacterium | reverse complement strand
TCGATGATCGTCGCCGGGTTCATCGAGCCGATCGTCAAGGAGCTGCCGATGGAGTATGCCGTGGAGATGAACCGGCTGATCGAGATCAACATGGCCGCCGCCGGCGCAGTCGGCTAGCAGATCCGGAGTCTCCTAGGACCCGGTCGAGGATCTGTCGCCGAATTGCCTCAGGCCGGTCAGCCCGAGATGTGCGACGTGGGCCAGCAGTTATCGTTCAACAGTCGATGCGCGATTGAATCCTGATGGCAGAGGACCTGGAGCGGGCGCGCTCTCAGGGTGGCCAGAGTTGGGGTCGAACCCCCGATCAAGGCTCGCACAGTCACGTTTTCACGATGCCTCACGTCGCTCGTGCCACAGACGCGCCACGCGACCGTGATTGGAGGGCATTACCCCTGGTCGGAGGGTTTTGACCGCATCTTTCACATGGAGAAGGCCGCGGGTTCAAATCCCGCCAGCTCCACTAAACTCCCTGGTCAAGGGCGAGTTCTGGCGGCTCGCGCGCTCGCTGGATTCACGATCCTGCTATCTGACATTGGAGGAACCGCGGCAGGATGAGACTCGAAGTGACGGGGATGAGTGAGACCAGCCCGAGGAGGGCGGGTGAGCGACTGCAAACCCAGCGGTGAGACTTCAGCCGTCGGGTCCCGGAGAAGGCGCCAGGTCAGCCGGTGACGGTGCCTCGGTGGCAAAGGGCAGAGCATCTTCACCCTGCGCCTCCCCCGGGCGGCCAGCTGAACCTGACAGATGGGTCGGCCCGGGCATCGCGCCCGGGCCGGTGATGTCTTTCGGGGGCGGTTACCCTCAGGCGAGGCTGATTTCGATAGGCACCGATCTCGACAAGCAGTGCCCAACCGGGGAGGTCGCGATCACCTTGCGGTGCAGCGCCTCGATCGCTTCGCTCTCAGCATCGGCTTCGATTCGGACCGTGGCCCCAATCGAGGAGAACCCGGCATTCCCTTCACCCAGGCCAAGGAACGTCTGCAGATCGAGATCGCCATGAAGCTCGATCCGCAGGTCCTTCAACTCGATTCCAGCCACGGTGGCATTGGCCGCGTAACCGATCACGAGGCAGGAGCCGAGGGCCCCAAGGAGTTGTTCCACCGGGTTGGGAGCGGTGTTGGTGCCGCCCAAACCGGGTGGCTCATCGAATGCGATTGGAGCTAGGTCACGAGAACGAGCCGTGGTTCGGAACCCTCCCTCCCAGGTGACTTCTGACGTCCATGTGGTCTGTCCCTTGTCAGGGTCTGCCTGGACTGCCTCGACCAGGGCGCCAACCGCAGGAAAGTCGACGTCATTGAGGTAGCTGGTGGTCATATTCCCATTTCCTTCCGTCTTGGTTGAGGTACGTCAAAGCACCGCCGAAGCAACGAATGGGCTCTCGGGTGGTGGCGGTGATCTAGGAGCGTCGAACGCTCGGGCATGCCACCCGAGAGCGTCGACAACACATGCACCAGAAAGATCCGAAGGCTCGATCTGTTCTTTGTCTCATGGCAGGGCCTCCTAGCTCATCGTCTCAACGCGCTCATACGAGCGCCCGAGGCGGAGGACCGCCGTAGGCATCTCATCGATCAGGCATTGGCACCGAACTAATCGGTTGCCGCGGTTTCACAGGGCCTGTCCCTCCACCGCTCTGGATGAGCGCTGTCAAGTGCCCGGAAGTGTGGCCCACCCCGGCCGGTGAGTCAAGGCCAGGAAGTTCTCGGCGATCAGTTCCCCGAGGACGTCGCCGAGGCGCTGCGGGAGGCCACGGCTTTGGACGGTGAGCCATGTTTGACCTGGGAGGGCTTTCTGCCGTTCGTGGAATTGGCTGGAACAAGATCTTGTAGCGCGATTCGTGTCCTCTGGCGTTTACTTGTCTAAGGAGCAGATGCGGTTGGTTGCCAGGGAAGTTGAAGGGTCGTTTACGACTTTTGTGAAAGAGACCGAACCCCGGTTGCGTCATGCTTTGGTGGCTGTGTTTGGCCAGGACCGAGGGCTCGAGGCGACGGCCGTCGCCTTGGCTTACGCCTTCGAACACTGGGAACGGATTGAGAACATGGAGAATCCTGCCGGGTATCTCTACAGGGTGGGGCGGAGTCGTGGGTCGTTCGAGCAGATGCGGCCGAGCTTCGCACCGGTGCCGGAAGAACACGCTTCGAACGTGGAGCCGGGTTTGCCCGCCGCTCTGCGCAGGCTCTCTGAGAAGCAGAGGGTCGTGGTGGTCATGATTCATGCCTACGGGTGGTCCCGTGAGGAGACGGCTTCATTGATGGGGTTGTCGATCTCGACGGTTGACACCCATTTGCAGCGCGGCTTGTCCAAGCTGCGCCGCCATTTGGGAGTGATTGCAAGTGCCTGATCTGAGCACTCAGCTACGTGAATACTTCGATGCCACCGCTTCGCCGGTCGAAGTCGAGGAGGTCATCAGCGACGACCCCTGGGTTCCCTCGAGGAGAAAGCCCGAATCAAAGATGGGGCCCACTCGGGGACGGGCTTACGGGACGGCGGTAGTCGCTGCGATCCTGGTGCTCATTTTGGGAGCCGCACTGCTGCTGCCAGGCGAAAATGAAAACAGGGTGGCCGACACGACCCCGTCTACGGGCTCTGAGAGCTATTTCCAGGGCACTTGGGTGGCCACGGATGCCGATGGGAGCCACCCGACCGCAACATTCGAAGTCTCGGTCGACGGTGTGGTCGAGATGGTCGGGGTGGACGACTATGCATCCGTTTGCTCGGGTGCCCCCTCGACGATGACCGGAACCGGTCGTCTCGACAGCGACACGGTGGTGGTGATCCCCGATCCTGTCCTGACCTGTGACGACGGCACCGAGCCGAAGGCATTGAGCGGACCCTCGCTCCAAGTGCAGCTCCAGAACCTGACCTTCACGTTTGATCCTGTCACCGACGCGTTGAGGGACAACCTGGGAGGGTCTTGGTTACGAGAAGGGGCCGAAAATCCGACCCCGCCACCGACGGTGTCGACGGCCATGTGGCCCCAGTCTGACCTCGAGGAAGCGCAGGAGGCCCAGGAGCTGGCCGACGCCGGCGACCCTGTCTACACGTGGCAGGTGGACGTCGGGCTCGCCGAGGAAGATGGCACGTGGGATCGCCTCTACAACGGTCAGGTCGAGCTCGTCGACCGGTTCCTCCGTGAGGTGCTGGGCTGGGAGGCATACCTGCAGAACCTTCACGAAGGTAGCGGTGACTCCTCTCTCAACGACCAGCGGTTCCTGCGCTGTGCCCCGGACCGCACCAACCCGCTCTACCCGCCGCAGCCTGGCTCGGAAGTGGGCGGCGAGTCGTGTGCGCCGACGGTCGATGACCTTACTTACGAGTCGGTGAGCTTCGACCTCGTCCAACCGGTCCGCCAGGGCAGTGACGGGATCTGGGTTGTGAGCAACTGGCGCCCGAGGAGGTTCGTTCAGGTCGACCCGGTGGTTGCCGAGGCGCAGGCAACCGAGCGCCTGGAGCAGTTCCTCGAAGCACGGGTCGCCGGTAACGGCGCCGAAGGGTACGTGAATGTCTATGCCGGCTGGCTCGGGCATGAGTTTCCTCTTCTGTACGCCACCACCTCCGGCGCTCGATACGAGCGATTCGAGTTCGAGCGGGTGTCAGAGCCGACGTGGCCCTACGGGGGTTACATCGGTTTCGAGACCCGTCTGTTCGCTGAGGACGCGACCGTGGTTGAGCAGGAGATCTACTCGCATTGGGACGGAGGCGCTTCGGTGGGGATCGAGGGAGGGTTGGCGCTGGGAGGCATGACGCTCGAGAACGGCCGGCCGGTCCCCATGGTCCATGCGCAGTTCGACGGCGAAGTCACCTACTCGTCGCCGAGCCAGAACTCGTTTGAAGTTCTAGACGACCACTCCACCCTCATCGACTTCACCGATCCAGCGATCTACTGGTCGGAATGTCGCCAGGGCCCGGTACCGGCCGATGCTGCGGCGTTCGCACAGGCGGTCACCGGCGACCCCAACTTCGAAACCACTGCGCCGATTTCCGCACGCATCGGTGGGGTCGAGGCCGTGGCGATGGATGTTGCTTTGTCCCCATCCGGCCAGGTTTGCCCAGCATTCCGTACCGACACTCGCCGGTGGATCCACTCGCTGTGGGAACCTGGAAAGAGACAGCGCCTCTACCTGGTCGACCTCCCGGATGGCATGTCGTTCGAGACACTGGCGATCACGGTCACGGTATCCGAGGAACGCTTCGAGGAAGTGATCGAAGCCGCCCAGCCGATCATCGACTCGATCCAGTTCCACACCAGGTGAGGGCGACAAGGGCGGCTATTGGTTCGACCAAGAGAGAACGCGACCCGGTCACAAGGACCGAAGGCCTCATCGTTGCGACGCTGTTGGTCACGCTTGCGGCCTGTACCTCGGCGGCGGGTCAAGCGAGGGTTCGAACGAAGCGAGCCCGTGTTCGACTTCGAGGTTCAGGAACCGTCGCTTGGGGTTACGGAGAAGAGCGGAAGTTGGGCGTACACACCTGACGAGCGGCCTACTGAGGAGGTGGAGACGAGATGAGAGGACCGAGATGGGCGCTATTGGCAGTGGCACTTGTAGCGACGACTGCATGCAACAGCGAGGGAGCTGAATCAACGACAGCGCCCACCACGACCAGGGCAGCTGAGACCACTACATCTGCGACGGGTGGACCTACGACCAGTGCTCCGGATGGCGATCTCGACGTGATCGAAGCCGGCGTGGCTGCCTTCTACTCAGGGAACGCGGAGCGCGCCGCCGAGCTGTTCGAGCTCGCCGACCGCACCGACGACCAGATACGCGCGGAGTCGGCCTATCAGGCAGCCATCGGTGGGCGATTGAGCCTGAGTTGCACGGAGAGCTCGGCCGGGGAATTCAACTGCCTCACCCCGTACCGGAACGCGATGACGGATGCGATCGGCGAGGGCGGCGGCCATGACACGTGGCCGGTCGTGGTCGAAGACGGGGTGATCACGCAGTTCGGCTTCACCGAGCACACGGGGATGTTGATCGAGATGGGGACCTTCCTTGCGAGCGAAGGTCGCTTCGACGGTTACGAAGACTGTGTCTTTGGTCCGTTCCCAGAGTCGTGTGCCACCATCCAATTGGAGAACCTCGACGACTGGGTGGAATGGCGCCAGGACGTCGAGCCGGCCGATCAGGTGACGGTCGCATTGGAGTCCTGGTACGGAGGGGACTGTGAGGCAGCCGTCCTGCTGTCGTGGGAAACCGACACCGATTGTTCGGCATCGTCCTTGCAGGCGCAAGCCATCGAGTACGAGTCGATCCTGGGTGCAAGGGTCTCAGTCGAAGACTGTGAAACCACATCTGGCGGGGATAACACGGGTCTCTCATGCGAGGTGCACTACTCGAATGCGATGAACAGCGCGGTGGGCAAGCCGCCCTCGGTGACCGCTCGGGAGTTCGTGCTCATGTTCGGCTTATTGACGGCTGGGCTGGATGAAGAGACCTGGTATGAACGTGATTACCCGGAGGACACCGAACTGCGTGACAGCTTCGGGATGTTCGCCGATGCGAGCGACCTAACGTCGAGTATGCGGCGGCCAGTTGCGAATCCGCACGAACGCCCGAATGCGCCAACCTCATCATGGACAATCTCGACGAATGGGCCGCCTGGTACGAGGCGAACGGTTGACCGACGGGACCTGATCTCTCGGCTTCGACGAACAGGCGACAGCGGGCATAATTTTGCTGCCCTCGACGTGATTTTCAGGATAAGGCCACGCGTCATTTCTCACGTCGTATCACCACGTCTTACGCCGCTTGTGCCACAGCCGCGCCACAACACCCAGAATCGGGCCCAAAACCCTGGTCAGGGCGTTTTGACCACATCTTTCGCAACGAGGGGTCACGGGTTCAAATCCCGTCGGCTCCACTAAACGCCTTGTTAAGGGGGACTTCGACGCGCCCGGACCGATGGCCGTCTTGGACGATCGGCTGGCGGTCGCTCCACAGGTGCACAACACGATTTGCTCACCTGAGCTCTCTCAAGAGACGAGAAGCTGAAGGGCTGCAGAAGTCCCGTCAGCTCGTACGGACATCCCGGTTGGCGGGCGAAACTCCCATGGTTCGGCGACAACTACGCGCTGCGCACGAGCCCGTGTGTATGTTCTCCGTCCAATAGACGTCAAGGGAGTGATGCATGGGGCCCGACTGGTTCGTGTTGATCGGTGTCGCGGTGATCGTCGTTGGCTTCCTGTTGAAATTGGATGCCATCGCCGTGGTGATCATCGCCGCAATGACCACGTCGTTGATCGCCGAGTTGTCCTTCGGCGACTTCTTGGAACAGATCGGCCAGGCGTTCGTCGACAACCGAACGGTGTCATTGTTCATCCTCACCCTCCCCATGATCGCCCTGTCCGAGCGGTATGGGCTCAAGGAACAGGCTGTGAACCTGATCCACCGCATGCGCGGGATGACCGCGCCTCGATTCCTGACTTACTACACGGGTATCCGGCAGCTCACCGGGATCTTCGGGATCAGGATCAGCGGCATGGTGCAGTTCGTCCGGCCGATCGTCCACCCGATGACCTCGGCCGCAGCGCGTGAGGCCGACCTGGAGTCGCCGAAGAATGACGAGGTCATCAAGGCTCAGAGCGCCCTTTCCGAGAACATCGGCAACTTCTTCGGGCAGAACGGGTTCGTGGCGGCTTCGGGGGTGCTCTTGATCGTCGGCACGCTCGAGGGGCTCGGATACGACGTCTCGCCGGAGCTGATCGCCGGTGCGTCGCTGCCGATGATCGTCATAGCGTTCGTCGTGGCCTTCATCAACTTCCGGGTGATGGGGCGTCGGCTGCAGGCTGGCAGTAAGGCGTCGCCCGACGCTTCGACACCGGCGGAGGAGGGTTCGCATGAGTGATCTCGGTCCTGAGCTCCTCAACGCGATGTTCGTGCTTGTCGGGCTTCTGCTTGCCGCGACGGGGGTACGAGCCCTTCTCGACTCAACCAACCCTCGCCGGCTCACGACTGGAGCGTTCTGGCTGCTCCTCGCCTTCACCTTTGCCTTTGGCGAGGCCGTTCCTTACGCGGTGACCGGGATCG
>JAICND010000163.1 GCA_025929005.1 Acidimicrobiia bacterium | reverse complement strand
CGAACCTGGGCGCTTTCCGCTGCGGTCAGATCGGCAAAGTCGCGGCGACCGAGGCGTTCGACGGCAGAGGCGCCCACCGTGGCCTTGCGGACCTCGTCCCCATCGCCCGAGTCCGGCCGATCCCCTTCGGCCCTTATCGTCCAGGTTCGCTGCCGCGGGCTGACGAAGGCAATCGACGGATCTCGCATCGATCCAAAGAAAGCGAGGAAGACACGATCGAATATCAAAAGGTGCTCCACCGAGCTGCATGCCAGGGCTCGCAGAGCGAAGAAGGCGTCGCTTCCAGAGGCCATTCCGACTGTCTCAAGCGCTTGCACCATGTCACCGGCAGTCGCCGCCGGAACCGGAATCCCCGCGGCGCGAAGCCGGTGGGTGAATTCGACGAGAGTCGGGAGAGCGGCGGTCGGCACCACTAGGGACAGCCGGCTACCCGCGGCTCGATGCTCCAGCCGGCCTCGGCCGTCACCTGACTCACTTCGTTCATCACAAGAGAGGAGCAGCCCACGAAATACTCGGATGGCAGGCTCACCCACTCGAAGTGCATACCGTCCGGGACGGTCCACGTACCGCCCCAAGAGAAGCCCCACCGACGGAATACCTCAACAATCTCGAGGGGCATGGTCGGCTCGTCACCGTATCGGTTGGTGCTGGGGTTGAAGTCGATCGCGGTCCCCCACGAATGCCGGGAGAGAGAAAACCCCGGGTCGCCACCCCGATTGAAGCGAGCGTTCCAGCACCCGCCGGCGAGTTGAAAGTCGCCGCCATCAAGTTGCTCTCCCAGTCCCAGCGCCTCCACTTCGGCCAGGGCGCCGCGTACATAGGGAACCACCATCCGATGGCATCTGGTGGCACCCACCAAGGGAAAGTCAACCGAAACGATCCACTCGTCACGCCAGGCGGGGTCGACGAGGAGCGCATCGCCTGCGGCGGGCCGGACCGAGAACTCCCCGAATCGATGCTTGACAATTGCCACGGGCAGGACCGGATCCAGATCATTGCTGCGGCCGCGTCCCGAGACCGACACGCGCACGGTGTCATCCGCCGCGAACTCGCGCACCAGCATCGCGGTCTGGCCCGAATTGCCACCCCACAGCAATATGGCCTGGGGTCGATCGATTCCCAGCAACTCACCCACCGAAGTCGACAACCAGATCTCACTCCATCCCAGGTCCTGATCGGGGACGATTACCCCGATGACAAGATCGGCCACGACACCGTTGATTCCCTCGATCCGGGCGACGTCGCCTTCGCGGGCGCCTCTGATGTCAGCTGCGAGCTGCCCCATCACTAGCTCACCCCTGGCCAGGGCACGGCGCACCGTCACGTTCAAAGCCACAGCCGACGGGTCGGCCGCCGTGGTCAGCATCGGGTAGCCATAGCCAGCCGGCGCCGACTGCACGGTGGCATCGCCTCTGAAGACCTCGAGCATCCGCACCGTCACACGGTGCAACACCGTGCTCTCTGCCCCGGTGATCCAGGCAGCTTCTGATGCTGCCGCCTGGGTCTCGGAAGTGAGGCCACCCGACTGGGTCACCCGCACAACTGTCGACGAGCTCGGCCCGGTGGGACCGCCGCCGGCCACCACCGTGGTCGCCAGTAAGCCGACCACGAGCAGGGGTGCGAGGCTCATTGGTGGATCAGAGAGTCGACCCCGATGCGTCTGACCTCTTCGAGATCTTCTCGGTACTTGAGCACCACCCCCAGGGTCTCATCGACGATGTCGGGTGTGAGGGTCCGAGCCCCCAGCACCTTGAGGGCTGCTGACCAGTCAAGCGTCTCGGCCACGCCGGGTGGTTTGAAGAGATCGAACGAACGCATGTCGGCCATGGCCAGAGCGAGCTGACGACCGAGACGTTCGTCGACATCCGGCTGCTTAAGTCGAAGAATCTGCAGCTCGCGTTCCACCGTGGGATAGTCGAGCCAGTGGTAAATACAGCGACGTTTGAGGGCGTCGTGGATTTCACGGGTCCGATTGGATGTAACGACCACCACAGGTGGAGTGTCCGCCTTGATCGTCCCCACTTCCGGGATGGTCACCTGAAAGTCTGAGAGGACCTCCAGCAAGAACGCCTCGAACTCCTCGTCGGCCCGATCGAGTTCGTCGATCAACAGGACTGGATGCAGCCCGGCTGCAGCTTCTTCAACCGCAGCCAGGAGCGGTCGGGGAGTCAGGAATTCGCGGCTCATGATGTCCGCCACCGAGGCTTCACTGCCCGATCCACGGGCCTCGATCAGTCGGATCGCCAGCATCTGGCGGGCGTAGTCCCATTCGTACAACGCGTGGTTCATGTCGAGGCCCTCATAGCACTGCAGCCGGATCAGCCGCCCGCCGGTAATGCTGGCGAGGACCTTGGCAACTTCGGTCTTGCCTACCCCGGCTTCACCCTCCAGAAAGAGAGGACGACCCAGCTCCAGGGAGAGAAGCACCGCCACCGCCAAACCACGGTCTGTGACGTAGCCCTGGTCGGCCATGCGTGCAATGACATCGTCCACGGCGGTGGGGAGCATGAGGCTCTCAGGCTACCGGCCGGGGATGTCAATCTCGTTCAAGCAACCTCCGTCAAGAGGCTGCGGCCACCGCCTTGGTGAGCGCTCTTCTGGTGAAAACCTTGGCAAGGTGGGTCTTGTACTCAACCGAGCCGTAAAGATCCTCAAGAACAGTTACCCCTTCGGCCGCCTTGTCGGCGGCAGCGGCAATCGCACTTTCTGACCCATCGGTACCGATCAACGCCTGGGCGGCCGCCTGGGCGAGTGTGGGCTTGGGCCCAACTCCGGTCAGAGCGATGCGACAGTCGCCGATGGATCCGTTGGAACGCGCCACCCAGGCCGCAGCACCCGCTACCGCGTAGTCGGTGTGACCGCCGCGCCGACCGAGCTTGTCATAGGCCGAACCCCCGGCCGCTTTAGGGACCTTGATATGGGTCAAGATCTCATCTGGAGCCAGGGCCGTAGTGAGCACATCGACGAAGAAGTCGGCGGCCGCGATCTCCCGGGTTCCCCCCGGTCCCTGGGCAACCATCGTCCCGCCCAGGGCCAGAACGGCCGCCGGTTGATCGGCGGCGAGGTCGCCATGGGCGACCGCTCCACAGGTGGTGCCCCGGTTTCGCACCTGGACGTCACCCGTCCACGAGGCCGCAGTCCGCAACGCCGCTGGCACCAGGTTCGAGGCTGCCGTAGTTCGATGACGGACGAGAGCGCCGATAGTCACATGGGTGGGATCGTCGCTAATGCTGTCCAGTCCGGGCACCTTGCCGATGTCGACGACCAGATCGGGTGAGAGGAGGCGAAGCTTCATCAGGGGAAGCAAGCTCATCCCCCCGGACATCACCTTGGCGAACCCTCCACCCTGCAGAGCCGAAACAGCCTCAGCAATGCTGGCCGGGGCCACGTAGTCGAATGATCTCGGGAACATGCTTCTACTCCTATCAGCTCTTTGGGGCGTTCTGGATTGCCTGCCACACGCGCCGGGGCCGCAACGGCATATCGATGTGTCGCACCCCCAGGTCGTAGAGGGCATCAACAGCAGCGTTGACGACGGTTTGGGCCGATCCGATCGTGCCCGCTTCCCCGATGCCTTTGACGCCGAGCGGATTGACGTTTGACGGAGTCACCGTGCGGTGCAGATCAAAGCTCGGAACATCCCCAGCCGTTGGAAGCGGATAGTCCAGCAGGGTGGTGGTCAGGCAGTTCCCGTCCTTGTCATAGATCGCCTCCTCGAACATCGCCTGTGCGATCCCCTGCACCAGCCCTCCATGAATCTGGCCGTCAACGATCATCGGACTGATGACGTTGCCGCAGTCGTCCATGGCGAGGTAACGCAGCAGCTTGGTGTCGCCGGTCTCTACCTCAACCTCCACCAGGGCCGCATGGGCTCCAAACGGCCAGGTGGCGTTGGCGGGCGAGAAGACGGAGTGAGCTTCCAGGCCTCCTTCAATGCCCTCAGGGAGGGTGTGAGGCTGATAGGCGTGGGTGGCAATCTCCTTCCAGGTCAGGGATTTGTCTGGAGAGCCAGCAATGTGAGCGCCACCGTCCTCGAACCTAACGTCGTCCGCCGAGGCCTCGAGAACATGAGCGACGATTCGGGACGCCTTGTCGCGCACTTTCTGGGCAGCCAGGTAAGTCGCCGTCCCGTCGACTGCTCCCGAACGCGACCCAAAAGTGCCGACCCCCATCGGGCTGTCGCTGGTCGAACCATGCGATACCCTGATGTTCTCGACCTGGATCCCCAATTCGTTCGCCACCAGCTGGGCCCACGTGGTCTCATGCCCCTGTCCCGACGGTCCGGTCCCGATGATCACGGTGGCGGTGCCGTCGGCGTTGACCCTTACCAATCCCGAACCGTTGAAGGCCGAGGGAAGGTCGTAGGTCGCCCAGGAGAACCCGAGCCCCACCAACGCCGAGGGGCCGAAACCACAGACCTCGACGTAACTCGAAACACCCAGCCCGACGTGACGGCCCTCCGCCCGAGCTTTGTCGCGGGTCGCCTTGAGGTCTGCGAATTCCGGCGTAGCCAGCATCGCATCGAGGTTCATGGCGTAGTCACCCGTGTCCATCGCAAAGCCGATGGGAGCCACGGCATTGGGAAAAGCGGAAGCATCGATGTAGTTGCGCCGTCGCACATCGGCTGGGTCCATGCCGATCTCATGCGAGAAGACATCGATGATTCTCTCCAGGTAGTAGATCGCCTCTGGCCGACCGGCGCCGCGGTAGGCGTCGGTGGTCATCGTGTGGGTGGCCACGCAGTCGATCTTCCAATAGGTCGGGAACTTGTACTGACCTGACCCCACAAAGGTTCCCAAAAACGGGATGGCAACCGTGAAGTTCT
>JAICND010000271.1 GCA_025929005.1 Acidimicrobiia bacterium | reverse complement strand
TGCCGGGAAGGTATCTGCGGGAGCTGTGGGGTGATGATCGATGGCGAGGCGCACGGTCCCCAACTGGGGACCGCGACCTGTCAGCTGCATATGCGCAAGTTCGCCGACGGCGCCACGATCACCGTCGAACCCTGGCGGGCAGCTGCGTTTCCGATCCTGCGCGACCTGGTGGTCGACCGCACCGGTTTCGACCGCATCATTGCTGCCGGCGGGTTCATCTCGGTGCCGACCGGAGAAGCACCAGAGGCCAATCTCACCCGGACTCCGAAAGAAGTGGCCGACGTGGCCCTCGACGCGGCCGCCTGCATCGCATGCGGGGCCTGCGTGGCCGCCTGTCCCAACGGCGCTGCTCAGCTCTTCACGGCGGCCAAGGTCGCCCACCTCAACCTTCTCCCCCAGGGATTGCCGGAGCGCTTCACCCGGGTGGAGCGGATGGTGAACGTCATGGAAGAGCTGTTTGGCTCCTGCACCAACCACGGTGAATGCGAGCGGGCCTGCCCGAAATCAATTTCGCTCGACTTCATCGCCCTCCTCAATCGGGACTACATCAAGGCCAAGACGGTCAATCGGCGGCTTCTGGCCCGGATCTGACGCCCAAGAAGGGCACTAGTCACTCCGCCGATCTTTTGAATATCGCTGTTCGCCGTAGGCGGCGGGACCGAGATTGTGGTCATGACCACTGTGAGTGGTAAATCCACCACTGCCCGGCTACCATCGACAAAAGTCTGTAACGCTATGCGTCCTGGTCGTACTTTTAATGTTTGGGCCTGGGGACCTCTTCGCCCCACGGTGCGGGCCAGCGAGCCTGGCCGGACATCCCAACCGGAGTCCGAGTCTGTGCTGCGCAATGCAAAGAACGAAAGAGGGGCGAGCCTCGTCGAGTTCGCATTCGTCCTGCCTTTCCTGGCCCTTTTGGCGTTTGGAATCGTCGAGTTCGCGTTCTTGCTAGGCCAGATGAACGATGTCCGCTATGGGGCCAGAGAAGCAGCCCGGCTGGCAGCTTCGAACGCCGCGCCGGCCCCCGCGATGAGAGGCTTGGTCTGCAGCGCCATGGACCTGGCTGGGGGTCAGACGGTGACCTTCACCGACGGGGCCACTGGCGATATCGGTGAAGAGGCCGTCATCACCGTCTCGGTCCCGGTCCAATCCATCACGGGCACTGGCCTCATCTCTGGTTTCTTGCCGAGCACCTTGTCCTCTACCGCCCGAACGCGGTTGGAGGAGCCGTCGACGAACTGGTCATCTGAAAGTGGGGTCTGTCCATGAAAGGTGTCGCGAACCGCGAGCGCGGTGCCGCCGCCATCACCATTGCGCTCATGCTGATCGTCCTGATCGGCATGGCCGCCATCGCCGTCGACATCGGGTTCGGCTTCAACGAGAGGCGGCAAGACCAGACGTCGGCAGATCTCGGAGTAATGGCCGGAGCCATCGACGCCATCGCGGGGATCGACACTATGAGAGACCAGGCGCTCTCGTATGCTGAGAAGAACCTCACCACCGCCTACAGTCCCGCGCAGTGGCAAGCGCTTTGGGAGCAATGCGTTGACACGGAACTCGCCACACTCAACGCCGGCACCTGGAACTTTCAAGCGGTAACTCCGCCCGCGGGTTGGACCGTGACCGACCCCGCCAATTGGTGCATCAGTTTCGATCCGTCCGGATTCCTCCGGGTACGCGTGCCAGACCAAGCCACGGCGACGACTTTCGGTCGGGTTCTAGGAGTCAACGCCATTTCGACAAACGCAGACGCAATTGCTCGCACGCCGACCGTCGGAAGTGGAGGCATTCGGCCGTTTGGGCTCGGCAACAACGTCGCCGAGGGCTCTCATGAGTGCATCAGTTCAGGACCCACCGGTCTTGCCACCGATCCTTGCACAGGGTCTGCGAGCGGCAACTTCGGCACATTAAGCGCCCCCCTCTTTGGAAATCCCGCTTTGGGCGGTTATGCCCCCAACTGCAACGCAGCACCGGCTGACCAAATACTGGCTGTGAATATCTCGGCTGGCGTCGACCATTTTGTGACAATCGACGGTGACGGTCTTGCGGCCAACGAAATACTCGACGAGTGCTACAACCCGGGTGTCGACACCCTCAATACAGATACGGGCTTTCCGAACAAGGGTGCGGCAGAGGGATTAGTAACGGGTCCGATCCAGCGAGGCCTCACTCCTCTCATTCAGCAAGGGACAAACGCCAAGCGCGATGTCGTCGGGTATCAGCTCGACGATCGACCTCTATGGTCTTACCTCGACCCTTCGTTGGCAGCTGGCGGACCGAATCCAGCCGGCAGCGTGCCCGCATCTTGTGTTGCCTCGACGTTTAACAACGGCATGTCGGACTTCGACTGGAACGGGGATGGCACTCTCGACCGCCCCGAGTCCTGGCAACACATATCGCGGTGCCTCCAGGACTACGTGGCCGGCGGATTCAGCACTGTGATGTTCGATTCTCTTATGCAGGACACACCGCGATTCGGGTATCTCCCACAATTTTGGGAAGCCACCCTCGGACCTGGAAACAAGTGGCGACACATTCAGCGCTTCAAGGCTGTTTGGCTCCAAGGCCTCTGGTTCAAGGACGGCCCAAGCTGGGTTGAGTTCCATCCAGGGGAGAGCTGCGCATGCAATCCAGGCGGTGCCAACTGGGCTCTCAAACAACTCAGCGGCTTTGTCCTCCCAGATGCCGCTCTACCGGATGAGTTGCGGGGAGATCCGCCGCCCTTTGGAGGCGTGAATCCGTACACAGCGGAGCTGTTCCGATGAGAGGGCCGAAGCGGGGCGAACGGGGAGCGACGCTGGTCGAATTCGCCATGATCGCCCCGATCATGTTCGCCCTCGTGTTCGGGATCATTGACTTCGCCTGGATTCTCGGTCAATACCAGGACCTGCGGCACGGTGCTCGAGAGGCAGCCCGCCTGGCGACAGTGAATACCGACACGGACGCCAACATGACGACGACTGTCCAGAACTCGATGAACATCGCGGGAACCGCGACTGTGACATTCGTCGACGGTCCGACAGGCTGCATAGGTTCGATTGGGCGGGTCACAGTCACCGCCCCAGTGGGCTCCCTGACTGGCTTCGCCTCGCTGCCTTTCGTGGGTGCCCTTTATCCCGCGACGATGACCTCATCGGTCGACTTCCTGCTCGAGCAGGACTCATCCAACTGGGGAGCGAATCGCTGCCCTTAGCCCGGCAACGGACTAGCTAGTGCGGACGGCTCGGCCGTGACCCTGCAAGGGCAGGAGGCCGGCTGTTAGATTTACGCGCAATCTCAGGCATAGGGGCCTTTTTCGCATGCGTCGGCGTACAAATGATCGCGGGGCCAACCTCGTCGAGTTCGCCATCTTGGCGCCTTTATTGATTCTTTTGTTGTTCG
>JAICND010000503.1 GCA_025929005.1 Acidimicrobiia bacterium | reverse complement strand
TGTTCGATGTCAAGGGTGTGATCCCAATGCTGCCTTAAACCCGTGCTGCCAAGATAAAAATGTGGACCCTCTTGGCCTGATCCTGGTCGGTCTGGCGATTGCCGCCGGCCTCGTCGGGATCGTCGTCGCCGCCATCCCCGGTCTCATCCTGATCTGGGCAGCGGTGGGCGTCTGGGCTCTCGTCGAGCAGTCGTTGGTCGGATGGCTCATTCTTGCCATCGCCACCCTCCTGACCATCGCCGGTCAGGTGGCCAAGTACCTCATCCCCGGCAAACGCCTCAAAGAAGCTGGCATTCCCACCCGCTCGCTCCTCTTGGGCGGCCTGCTCTCCTTGATCGGGTTTTTTGTGATCCCGGTAGTGGGCTTCGTCATCGGATTCGTTCTGGGCGTCTATCTATCGGAGCGGGTCCGGTTGGGATCACACGACCAGGCATGGCCGACCACCATCCATACCTTGCGAGCCGCCGGTCTCTCGATCGTGATCGAGTTGGCCGCTGGTCTCTTGGTTGCCGGGCATTGGACCGCGACGGTCCTATTCCTCGTCTAGCGCTGGCGTTTTAGCTCTTCCAGTTCCTCCAGCGTCCGCGGCCAGTCCTCTCCCAACAATCGCGACAAGGCCCGATCGGCCAGGATCTTGCCGCCGGTCTGACAGGTCGGGCAATAGTTGGTCTCGTTGGCCGCATAGACGATCCGTTGCACGGGGGACCCACAACGGGGACAAGGCTCGCCGTACTTTCCATGGACTGCCATCTCCGGCCGGAAGGCGGTCACTTTCACCGGCCAGTCCGAGCCTACGTCATCACGTAGGAGTTGAGTCCAGTGTTGGAGTTGCGTGACCGTTGCCTGCCGGAGCCGCTCGATGTCGTCGTCGCTGAGACTGCGACTCCGCAAGACCGGCGAGAGCTGGGCAGCCCAGAGGATCTCGTCGGAGTACGAGTTGCCGATCCCCGAGAAGATGGTCGGGTCAGTCAGGGCACGCTTGAGGGTGCGGTTCTCTCTCCGAAGAGCTGCAGCAAACTCGGCGGGCGACGCTGTCAGCGGCTCGACCCCACCTCGGTCCTCGGCATTGAGCGCCCCGCGGCCAGCCAGCACCCAGATGCCGGCGCGTTTCTTGGTGCCCTGTTCGGTGAGCAAAAGGGTGCCCGTTTCGAAGTCGAGACCGGCGAGTCCCACCTTCTTCGGCACGATGGCCCCCTTAGCTTTCCACTGCAGTCTTCCGGCGATCATCAAGTGGATCACGAGGAAGCGCTCATCCGGAAACTGGAACACGAGCCTCTTGCCGAGCCGCTCAAGACCCACCACCGGACTCCCCTCGAGGGAGTTGTAGGGAGGGTTGTAAGTCCGGAGCACCGCCGGTGAGGCGATGCGGATCTTCTGGAGGGTTTGCCCGACCACGCGAGTGGTGAGAGCCTCGAGATAGACGACGATGTCGGGCAACTCGGGCACAGCGCCCCCAAGGTAACCCGAACCGGTTACCTTCCGATCCACATGCCCCTCGCCACCGAGCACTGGGTGCTCCAGCGGACGCCGGTGGGTGTCCCCCAACCGAGCGACTTTCAGGTGGAGGTCGTCGAGCTTCCCGATCCGGAAGCTGGACAGGTAGTGGTGGCCAACCGTTTCATCTCGGTCGACGCCGGCGTCAGAGATCGCCTGTCGCGTGACAGCTATGCGCCCAGGGCCGAACCTGGCGAGGTTATCGACGGCTTCTCGGTGGGTGAGGTGGTGGCTT
>JAICND010000002.1 GCA_025929005.1 Acidimicrobiia bacterium | reverse complement strand
GTGTCATCATCGACCGGCCGGAACAGCATCCACCCGTTGATCGTCATCGGCCCATCATGGGTTCTGCTACGCATCACCTTCTCAGGTTCGAACTCGACGATCTCCATGGTGCCTTCGGTCGTCTCGCCGAATCGGGTGACGCGTCGCTTGATGACGGTGCCCACCCCGATGGGTTCGTCCGACGTGGCCTCGAGTTCTACCGTCGGGTCCCACCGAGGGTGATTCTCGACCTGACGAACCGCGCAGAAATCCCATACAGTGGCGACGGGTCGATCGATGGTCGTAGAGACTTCAAGTTCCAAGAGTGGGTCCCTTCTGCCGACCAAAGCGAACGCTATGCGCCCTGCCCCCTTGATCCAGATAAGGCTGGGTATCGGCGGCGAACGTAGGCTCCCACTGTCATGCAGCCAAAGCAACAGGCGTTCCTGTATGTCGCGGATATCACTGGATACACCGGATATCTGAACGTCTCCGAACTCGAACATGCACGGGGGACCCTCACCGATCTGCTCGAACTCCTGGTCGACCATGCCGGCCCGCCGATGCGGATCTCGAAACTGGAGGGGGACGCCGTTTTCTCGTACGCCTTCGAGGACGCCTTCACCGACGGTGGTACTTTTCTCGATCTGGTCGAAGGGACATATGTTGCGTTCCGGCGAGCCATCGACCAGATGGTCCTCAACAACACGTGTCAGTGCAATGCGTGTGCCAACGTGTCGTCATTGGACCTCAAATTCGTGATCCATTTCGGTTCTTTCGTAGTTCAGCGCATCGGTAGCTACGACGAGTTGCTCGGACCCGACGTCAACTTGGCACACCGGCTGTTGAAGAACACAGTGACCGATCGCCTCGGCCTGCTTGCCTACTGCCTCTACACAATCTCCGCCCGGGATCGGCTTGGCCTGGAGGGAGTGACGATCCTGGTGCCACATGACGAAGATGTTCCAGACTTTGGTTTGGTGAAGACCTACGTACAGGACCTTGGCGACGTGTATCGCCGAAGCGACGAGCCGGTGATCACACTCGACGACTCTCAATTGCTGCTCACACTGGAAGCCGATGTCCCGATGAGCCCTGCCGTCGTGTGGGACTACCTGTCTTCTCCGATGTTTCGCAACATCCTGATCGGAGCCGAGAAGGTGGAGATAACCAACCGCGTCGGAGGACGGGTCGGTGTGGGCAGTGTCTATCAGTGTTATCACGGCGACCGGGTGACGCCGCAAACCATCCTCGAGTGGGAGCCGTTCACCAAGGTGGTGACCGAAGACATGTTGCCCAAGCCGATGAAGGGAAGCGGGCTCGTCGTCACCCACCTCGAGGAGACTCCTACCGGCACTCACTTGACACGACAGTGGGGAGGATTCAGCGGCCCCCGATGGTCGGAGACTCTCTTCCGGATTGGCCTGGTCTTCATCAAGAAGATGGCAACTCAGAGCCTCGCCAACTTCGTCGAGGCAATCACAACGGACCACATCCAACGCTTCGAGCGCGAAACTACCACGTCGGTGGCTACCTAGCCGAACACAGACTTCTGGCGCTCGAAAAACGGCAGCCTTGGCCTCGTCTACGCTCCGGGTGGGCCGGCGAGCACCCTAGGTACGTATTCGAGCAATTGGATGCTGCCGTCGAAAGTCCGGCTGTCGACCATGTCTAGGGCGACATCCGGATAGCCGTCGTAGATCCGCTCCGAACCGGTGGCACCGGTGATCACCGGGAACACGACCACGCGGTACCGGTCCACCAGGCCCGACTCGAGCAGCGACCGGCACAGGGAAAGGGAGCCGAGGGTGCTCATGTTGGTGCCGTCTCGCTTCAAGTCGGCCACAGCCTCGACCGCATCCCCTTGGACCAGCGCGGTATTGGCCCACTCCAACGGTTCTTCGAGGCTGGCAGAGAACACAACTTTGGGCGCCTTGGTCAGCTCGGCCATGGCTCCGGCTTCCTCGGACTCCAATGCCGCGGTTTCCCGAGCGAACCCATACATCAGCCGGTAGGTGTTGGCTCCCATCAGGAGCGTGTAATCGCGATCGGGTCGCTCGTCGAGCCAGGCGAGGTACTCGGGGCCTTCGAGCCCCCACCACCCCGGCCAGCCTTCCGCGGAGGCGTAGCCATCAAGCGACGTGATGAAGTCGATGATCAGTTCTGACATTGAAGTCTCCTTTGGCTCGGCCGATGTGCGATGGCGAGCACTTCGATCGACGTCGACATCGTGTGGATAAGCCGTCCCATCTGTCAGCCTTCCGTCAGGACGTCCCGGAGCTTGGCCGCGAAGGCGTCAGGTTCGCCCATCTGGCCGTACTCCCCACCGAGGAAGCCGCTGTGGCCGCTCGGGAATACGACAACCGACGTCCCGAGTTGCTCAGCGACGCCGTAGGCGCCACGGTTGGCCATCGTGCCCTTTTCCCCGCCGGCGGCCATGATGACCCGGGTGGGAGCCGCCCGCAGCGCGTCGAAGTCTGGCTCGTACTCGGCGGACCCCACGAGGGCGAGCCCGAGCAGTGGATCGGTCCGCGATCCATCGTCTTCTGCCGGCATGCCGAACATCTGCGGGTCCGGGGCGGGCTGCTGGTAGAAGTCGTCCGGGAACTCGCCCTGATGACTAACGACCGCGATGAAGTGGGCCATGCCGGCGCCCCATCCGCGCTGCATGTACGTCTCGTGCACGGCTTGGGAGGCGGCGAGGGCAGGCTCGTAGTCAGGGAGGACCGATGGGAGCGGGGGCTCGTGAGCCACCAGCGTGTGCACGTCTTCCGGGTGCCTGACCACGAGCGCCAGAGCGTTGACCGCGCCGCCGCTGCTGGCGAACATGTCGACCTGCCCTCCACCGAGCTCCTGGATTATCCGATGCAGATCGTCCGCGTGCTCCTCGGGTGTCGGAGGGGTTGTCGGCTCTGCGAGCGTGCTGCGCTCGGTCCCGCGCGGGTCGTAGGTAGCGACGGTGCGGTCGGTGAAGTGGCTCGCCAGTGTTCCGAATCCGGCGGCTCCCATCGGAGCGCCGATGAGGAAGAGGATCGGCTCGGTGCTCCCGTCGTTGCGGCGGATGTCGTAGGCCAGGGTCGCGCCAGGCACTTCAAGGGTTTGGGTTGTCTGTTCGATCACGGTCATTGTGTTTCTCCTTTCAACACTGAGGCGTCTGTGTCAGGCGATCCAAGCCGGCCATTCAGGTTGCGTACTCAGGAGGCCCGGTCGGCCGGTAGACCTGGATGATCAGCCCAACGGAGGTGATCCGCGACTCGAGCAGCTCGAGGGCCGTGTCCGGGCCGGTGTCCGGGAATAGCCGCGTGCCCTGGCCGACAACCACCGGATAGGTGAACAGGATCATCTCGTCGACCAGATGCTCATCGAGCAGCCACCGGATCAGGTCCCCGCTGCCGTGGACCTGAAGCTCACCCGCCGGCTTGGCTTTGAGTTGGCCGATGGCCGCCCTGACGTCATCGGAGAGGACGGTCGTGTCCGCCCACCGCGGGTCGGTGAGCGTGGTCGATGCCACGTATTTGGGCTTCGTGTTCAACGCCACTGAGATCGGGTTGTTGCCCTGATTTGCCCCCCAGGAGCCGGTTCCCCAGGAGCGGGCGAAGATTTCGTAGGTCCGCCGACCGAACAGAAAAGCTTCGGCGCGCTGGAAGACCTGGTCGAGAAACTCTGCAGCCTCGCTGTCGTACAGCGGGAGTGCCCATCCGCCGCGCTCGAATCCGTCTCTGCGGTCCTCATCCTGCCCCCCGAGTCCCTGCATCACCCCGTCGAGGGACACATGGGTGACGGTGGTCAGTTTCATGGCCTGTCCTGTCTCGGCTCCTCATCGTCCTCGGCGAGGATCGCATCGATCTGACCGACGGCCTCGGTGAGGCCTTGCTCCATGCCCATGGCGAGGAGCTGCTCCATGGCCTCGGTGCTGGGGAACGTGCTCACGATCGACATCCGGGTCCGGCCCACACTGACCTCCTCGATCGTGACGCGGAACTCATTGCTCGGCATTTCGCGGTTCACCGAGCCGTCCTCGTTGGCGAATCCGTCGCGGACGACGAGAGAGTGCGGAGGATCGACCTCCTGGACGTCCCAATATGCGTGGGGCTGGTCCCCGTTGGGCCCGGTCATGTGATACTCGACACGGCCTCCCGGCGTGAGATCGTGTCTCGTGATGGTGGCCGGATAGGTCGGCGGACCCCACCAGCGCTCGAGTTGGCGTGGATCCGCCCACAGCTGCCACACGCGTTCCGGTGTCGCGTCGAAATCGGCGTCGAGGGTCATGCTCAGATCATGCGGATCCTTACGTACGGCTTTCACGGTCATTGGTCTGCCTCCCGGGTGTATTCGTTGACGAGTTGGGTCATTCGGTCGATCCGGCCCCTCCACAACTCTTCGTACTGGCCGAGCAACCGGCGCGCCACACGGAGCCCCTCCACGTTGCTGCGGACGACCTTGCGACGGCCGACCTGGTGTTTGGTGACGAGGCCTGCCCGTTCGAGGACGGCGATGTGCTTCTGCACCGCGGCGAAGCTCATCGGGTAGTGAGTTGCCAACTCGGCGACGCCCTCCTCGGAGTCAATTGCGCGACGCAAGATGTCGCGGCGGGTGTGATCCGCCAAAGCACCAAACATGCGGTCGAAGTCAGGGGGGACCATTTGCATCGAAATACAACCATACGGTTGTATCAAGTCTGTGTCAAGACGCATGAAGCACAGCCATAAGCGTTCCGGAACGTGTCCGCCGCGGCTCCTATCTCATGACTCGAAAACACCACACGGACCGCGTCTCACCACGTCGAGCCGAGGGGGGACTCGATTCGGGACCCCGGAGAACCGCAGGATCGGGGCGAGCGACCCAGCCCGGCACCGCGACCGGTTGGCATGCCATGTTGGCGGGTAAACGAAGGTCCTCACCGACGCTGGAGGAAGCGTGGAACAGAGCCGTGACCGTCCGATGAAAGATTGGTCCGACGAGGAAGTGCTAGAGCAATACCGCACCTTGACTGGCGACCTGCCTGACACTCCGAGCCAGAACAGACTCAACAGCTCTGCGATTACCGAGGAGATGCTCCGCCGGGGTTTGTCATTCTCCGATGTGGCAGCTGCGACCCCGGTGACGGATACCGTGGACTGGAGTGGTGAAGGTGGTGGGGAGGATCCCGGGTCTGGCGCTCTTCGTAATCCAGTGTGACCTAGAAAGAACCTGCTCTCAGGCCTCTCCCAGCAACTCGCGCAGTCGCGGAGTCTGCTCTCCAACCGAGAGGAACGCTTCGGCCACCGCCCCGCGGGGCCGTTTGTGAAGCGAGACGAACGGATTCGTCGCGGCCCGCCCGAGCGCGGCCGGCGAGCGGAGGACGATCACCTCGGTCCCTGCACGCCGCAACATGCGGACTTCGCGGGCCAAACGTCGCCCGGCCCAGCGCTTCAAAATGCCGGTGAGGCCCAGGTTCGATCCTGAGTCCGGTGTCATGGGGGAGAGGACCAGAGCCAGGTCGAGGTTGTCGTGGATCAGGACGTCTGCGTTTGTCGGGGAGCGGACACCACCGTCGACGAAGGACCGGTCGCCAATCACGACGGCGGTGGCGTATCCGGGGATGCTGGAGGAGGCGACGATGGCGTCGGTCAGATGAACCCCGCCGGCGCCACCCCAAACAACCAACTCATGGTCATCCTCGCTGACTGCGCAGATTCGGAGGTCGCCGGGAGGCCATTCGTCACCGAGGGGATCCTCGAGGAAGTCGAAGTAGGGCCTCAGGTCGACCTGGCCATCGGGGAGCATCCGGAATAGCGCGCTCGCCGGGCTCGTCAGTGCGCCGCCCAACCGGCGGATGTGCCGGGGGAGAGGCCGAGGCACGAAGTGCTGCCACCTCATCGCGGGTAGTTCGGGCAGATGAACTCCGTGGCGCACGAGGAAGTGCTTGGCTGGAAGCGGCGCCCCCGAGACCAGCGCGGCGAGATCGGTGCCACTCACCCCGAGACGAAGCAGCGCCCCCGTGAGGGCACCGGCTGAGGTTCCGAGTATCACGTCCGCTCCCCGGGCATCCCAGCCGAGATCGATCTCCAACGCTGCGAGCGCGGCGGCATGAAAGGAAACCCCAGCCAAACCCCCACCGCCCAGTACCAAGCCGGTCTTCAATGCGGCCGACCCGAGAGCAAGACTGGTGAGGGCATCGTCTTCCTTTCCCTTGTGGGGCGTCAGGAAAACGCCGTCTGCTCACTGCGCCTCCTCCTCTTGACCGCATCGGGAGGGGAGGGACTGTCCGACTTCACCCAACAGCAGCCACTGACGGCAGGCGAAGGGTGGAGCCTCTCGTTCTAGATCCGCCTGGGGTCTATTGGTACATCGTCGGTGTCCGGAACGGAGCTGCGCTGTGATGCGGGAGTCCCTCCGCGCGCCCGCGTGTACAGTCGCCGCCTACGAGCCAAGCCGGCTCCCACGCCGTCTGATGACGTGCGAGCGATGGATAAGGGCACCGGCGATCTTCAAGTAGAAAGCGACTTTCAAATCGGGAAGAGCCATGCCTCCGTTGCTAAAGGCAACGATGGTGATGAGCCATGGGTCAACCCTGGAACGATCAACAAGGCGTCTAGCGAGCACGCCAGTCAGACCAACGGAATGGGCTTTTCGGGCTGACCCAGGCAGGAAAATCAACTGACAGACCCCGAGCAGACGACTTCGCAGCATGGCGCAGCGGCACTCGCCCGCTGGGGGTTTCTCTGCAGTACTCGACAGGCGAGCATGAGCTGTTCGCCGCTTAGTTGGCTGTCCGGGCGTCGTGATCGATTACGACACTGAGCTGCAGTTCCATAACGGGCGGCTGCGGCGGGCGTACCAGATCAACGCTGCAGATCAAGTCCTCGATGTCGGGTGCGGGACGGGCCAGACGACCCGCGAGGCGGCCCGGTTGGCGTCGGGTGGTGTGGTCACTGGTGTCGATGTCGACGAGGAAATGATCGCTCGCGCCAGGAAGATCGCTTCTGCTGAAGGGATCCAAAACGTCCGCTTCGAGGTGGGCGATGTGGGGCGCCACTTGTTTCGAGCCGGGGAGTTCGACGTGGCCATCAGCCGTTTCGGCACGATGTTCTTCGCCGACCCGGAAACCTCCTTTCGTAATATTGCCCATGCGATTCGCCCGGAAGGTCGTCTCGTGATGATGGTCTGGCAGAGCTACGACCGGAACGAATGGGCCGGGGAGATTGACCGGGCGCTGGGGCGGGAAGCAGCGCGTCCGATGGCGACTGCCACTATGAACCCGTTCTCGCTCGCAGAGCCACCAACAGTCCAGCGTCTGTTGACTGGAGCCGGCTTCGACTCGATCACTCTGACCGACGTCGAGGTGCCGGTCTACTACGGTCGAGATGTCGATGCCGCTTTCGCCTTTGTCAGCCAGTTCGCCGCAGTCGACGAGGCCCTCCAAGGTTCTGAAGCGCGAAGCTCGTCAGTCGGCGCACGCCTGCTTTCCACGCTGGCGGCGCACACCTCTGCTGAAGGTGTGGTTTTCAACTCCCGATCTTGGATTGTCAGAGCGCGCCGACGATGAGTCACCGACTCACTGGGGCTTCGGACACGGGAACCATCCTCCAGCCTCGGAATCCGTCTTCGATTCCTCTAACTTCCGATCGAACGGGTTAGAGGTGCTGGCGTTCCTCACGCCGGCGAACCAGTTCCTCCACAGGGGTAGGTAGCGTCTGCTCGAAGTCGATCAGCTTCGCCCACGTCGGCGCGACGACGATCCGGACCATCGAGTCGTACAACGACCGGATCTCAGCCTCCCACTCAACTCGCTGCTCTGGCGTCATCTTGTAACTCCCGCTCGCCTGGAGATACTCGTCCGGAATCCCCTCCACCTCGTCGAGCACGGCCTCCCCTCGAATAAGGAGGATGTTCGGCGGGTGCACCTCGGTGTCGATGGTGAGGGCCACCGCCGGGTTCTGACGCAGGGACACCAGTTTCGGGGCATTCGTCGGGGTGCACATGACCAGCTCGCTCCCATTCCAGGTGAACCCGATCGGGACAACCCTTGGAGTGCCGTCCTGTGCCACGTAAGCCAATCGAGCTATATCCCGCTCGAGCATCTCCTGGCTGGTGGGATGTTTCAGGACCTCGAGGAGTTCGTCCGGCTGCATCCGATACCCCTACCCGCATGCAGATCACGCAAACAGATCGGTTGGGTGGCAAAGGTCCAATCCATGAGCCAACCGCGACGATTCCGGCGCGTCGTTATATCGGCGAAGGAGACGGCCGGGCTCCCTAGCCCTCGAGTTCTCCCTCGTTATCCATGCGGTTGGTCTCCATGCGGTAGTCGGACTCGAGGCCCTCGATGCGTTCGGTGAGAGGACCCAGCGCCGTCATTCCATCCTCAAGAGCGCCTACGAGATCGGAAGTGCCTTCCGTGTCGAGCTGCAACTGGGCCATCTTCATCGACACCGCTACCAGCGACCTGTGGATGTCTTCGAGGCTGGCCTGGATCCGTTGGCGATGCTCAAGTGTTTCTGCCATGGTTTCCTCGGTTGGGTGTGGACACTTCAGTCCAGCACTTTTCCGAACCTACGGGTGTTACCGATTACTACCAGCAGCTGTGGTGGATCTACGTAGGTCTCGTTTCTCTCATCGCGCTCGTTGTGGTGTTGCTCGCAGGTCCACGCTTCCTGACACGAGAACCTGGACTGGTGTTGATGGAGTAGGCGACTTGATGGGCAGTGTCGTCAACCGCCGAGGGGACGCCAGAGGCCGTACGCCGGCCTCGAACACGGCGACTACGGCCACGGCGCCATTGTTGCCGGCCGCACCGAGCACCCACGCGATCATCTCATCAAGCCTCGCGTCTGGATTTAACCGGCCCACGTGATTGGCGCCAGGGCCGAGGTGGGAAGACCCGGCTTGTCCGGATGACATCTGTCACGTCGAGTTCGTGATCGATCTCACTACCCGTCGCACCGGTCGTTCCGCATGATCGGTGTCAAGGAGGTAGTAGATGGAACATGTGCTCGAAGTGCGAGGTCTCGTTCACCGATACGGTGACCACACGGCTCTCGCCGGAGTCGATCTGACTGTCAAGCCGGGGGAGTGTGTCGCCCTTCTCGGCCCAAATGGGGCCGGTAAGACGACCCTCGTCCGCAACGTGATCGGGTTGATCGAAGGCAGTGCCGACCTCATCGAGGTGGCAGGTGGCAACCCTCGAAGGGCCGAGACCCGCCGCAGGCTCGGTGTCGTCCAACAGGCGGTCGGCTTTCCGCGGTCACTCACCGTCGGCGAGATCGTCGGCGGTGCGGCCGCCCGCCGGGGATGTCCCCCGGAGGCAGCGAGCCGAACCATTGCTGAGATGGGCCTGGCCGGATTGGAGAAACGTCGGGCGGCCAAGCTATCCGGCGGACAGCAGCAGCGGCTGCAGCTCGCGATGGGGCTTGTTGCCGATCCGGTTCTACTGGTACTGGACGAGCCCACCGAAGGACTCGATGTGGAGGCACGGCGCCGGTTCTGGAACACGATTCGCCGGCGTCTCGACGACGGAGCCGGTGTGCTCATCACGACGCATCTCGTCGACGAGGCGGCCGCAGTCGCCGATCGGGTGGTCGTGGTCGATCGCGGACGAGTAGTCGCGGAAGGGACGCCAGACGAGCTACGTCGGACACTCCCCGACCGTCGGATCGAAGTCCGGACGAAATTGCCGGTGAGTGTGATCAGAGCGCTCGACTCGGTCGAGACGGTCGAGCTTCGTGACGGTCGCACCGTCATAGCCACAACCGACAGTGAGCAGGTCGTCAGGACGCTGCTCGACCTCGACCCCGATGCCAACGATCTGACCGTGGCGACGGCGAGCCTGGAAGAGGTCCTCGTCGCCATGACACACCATGAGGAGGTACTGATATGAACACAAGAATCTTTCGCATAGAAGTTCGAGACGAGGTCCTGGGGATCGTCAGGGAGCCAACCGCTCTCTTCTTCTCGGTGCTGATGCCAGTGGCCTTCTTTGCACTGTTCGCATCGATGTTCGGCGGTGAAGGTGACGGCTTCGGCGTCGAGTCGTTGGCCACCTACGGGGCGTTCGGGGTGCTGTCTGTGGTCCTGATCAACCCGGGTGTGGGCCTCGCCGACGCCAGAGAGCGGGGCTGGCTTCGCGTCAAGAGAGCGGACGGTACGCCGCTTGGCGTGACGTTGTCCGCCAAAGTCAGCGCAGCACTCCCGTATGCGATAGTCACCCTGGCTGGGATAACCCTGGTCGCCCGTCTCACCGCAGGACCTCTGGACGTGCCTCAGGTCCTCCGTGTCATCGGTGTGCTGGTGCTCGGAGCCTTGCCTTTCAGCCTGTTCTCACTGGCTGTTGGGGCGAGGTTCAGTCTCAACAGCGCAATAGCGGTGCTCAACGCGCTGCTGATTCCCTCGGTGGTTCTGTCAGGCCTCTGGTTTCCGCTGGAAATGTTCCCCACGTGGCTGGGAGACATCGCGGTGTACCTCCCGCCCTATCACCTGGCACAACTGGCCCTGGCGCAAGTCGAAGGCGGAGCAATGTGGGGTCACGTCGCCTACCTCGTGGGAACAACGATCGTGGGAGCGATCGCAGCAGCACTGGCGTACCGTTCCACAGAAGTGTGAACGACACCACAGTCAGACTCGCGAAGTCGGAACGCCCCAACACGGGGCGTTCCGGTTTCTCGCGTTGGGCACCCCTGGTCTTCTTCGCATTCATCCTCATCGGACCGATCTTCTCCCCCGACGCCGGTCCCGAGGATTGGCTCTTCGCTGTTGGGGTGGTTGCAGTAGCCCTCCCCACCTTTGTCGTCTCGCAGATACGAGGCTGGGATATCGGGGGGGCAACTGTCCTGATGGTGCTGGCGCTGGCGACAGCACCCTTCGACTCGACAGCGATCATGGCGTTGCCCATATACGCCGCCGCCCTCGTTGCCAGGTCAGCCAGTGAGGAGACACTCCGGCTCAGGCTGTCGGTGATCACCGTCCTCACCCTGACTGGCTTCTTCCTGAGCTCGATCCCTTGGCCGTTTCGAATCTTCATACTCATCCCGGTGGTCATGATCTGGGTCATTGGATCCGCCGTCTTCCATGATGTGTCACGGGACCATCACGCGGTCGCGCTCCTTGCTGAGAACCGCCGGGTCGCCCATCTCGCCACCATCGCCGAGCGGGAACGGATCGCTCGCGACGTCCACGACATCGCAGGTCAGGCCCTCACCGCCATCATCGTGCGAAGCCAACTCGTCCAACGACTGGCCCCGTCGGATCAGGGTCGCGCCGTAGAGGAAGCGGACGAGGTGGAACGCATAGCTCGCGATGCACTTTCCTCGATCAGGGAAAGCGTGGCTGGATGGCACCAGGCGTCGCTGCGCGACGAACTGGCCGTGGCCCGCGATGCGCTCGCCGCCGGCGGCACCGAGTTGGAGACGCGCGGAGACTTGGAGGTCGATCTGGCACCTTCGGTCGAGAATGTTCTGGCGTTGGGACTTCGCGAGGCGGTCACCAATGTCTTGCGCCATGCCAAGGCTGGCATGGTGGAGGCCCGAATCGACAGCCAGGACGGGGGAGTATCACTAACCGTGACCGACGACGGGATCGGACCCGCCAAGGGAGCCGGCTCGGGGATTCAGGGCATGCGCGAACGTGTGATCGCCGCAGGGGGAACCCTCACGTTCGGACCCGGAGTGGCAGGCGGGACAGAGCTACGGATCGACATGCCGTTCGGTGGTCGTTCTTCATGATCCGCGTCGTCCTCGCCGAAGACCAGGCCATGGTGCGTGGAGCCTTTGCGGGGCTCCTCGACCTCGAACCGGACATCGAGGTAGTCGCTGTCGCCGAAGATGGCGAGCAGGGTTTGGCAGCTGTCACAGAGCACCAGCCGGACATCCTTCTCACCGACATCGAAATGCCGGGAATGACGGGACTCGAGCTGGCTTCTCGTCTCAAGGACAATCCGACGGTCCGGGTCGTAATCGTGACCACCTTCGCCCGAAGTGGCTATCTGCGGCGGGCACTCGATGCCGGGGTGTCAGGATATGTCCTCAAAGACTCACCCATCGAAGATCTAGCCGACACCCTTCGGCGGGTGGCAGCAGGCAACCGTGTGATCGCCCCGGAGCTCGCCGTATCCGCATGGACCGGCAGCGACCCACTCACTGACCGGGAGCGAGAAGTCCTGCGAGAGGTCGGTGAAGGACATCCCAACATCGAGATCGCGCAAAGGCTCCACCTCGCCGAAGGAACCGTACGCAACTACCTGTCATCTGCCATCGTCAAGCTCGGGGCGCGAAACCGTATCGAGGCCTTCGCCAAGGCCCAAGAAATGGGATACCTGTAGCCCAGGGCGGGCTCCTTGAACCGTGCGCCCGACGTCACCGATGCCCTCAGGCAGGTGGTGTGCCCGGGCTCCTTGAAGTCGACCTGGTCACCCCTCGACCTAGCAATATCATCGCCACCAAGTTCGTGACTGGGAGGAGCTGTGAGCTCGCCGATCGATCCAGAAGGCACCGAGTCCGCCATCATCCATGAGTTGGTGGATTTCTCGGGTGCTGACGTGCTCGAGGTGGGGTGCGGGGATGGGCGTCTGACCTGGCGGTACGCCGAAGCGGCGGCCATGGTGCTCGCCATGGACACAAATGGGGAGAAGATCGCGCGAGCTACCGGCGCCACTCCCGCTTCGCTTCGCTCGAAGACGAGTTTTTTGGTGGCGGATATCGCCGACGTCGAGCTTTCTCCGGACGCCTACGACGTGGCCATCCTCGCTCATTCTTTGTGATGCATTCAATTGGAGGGCGTGGTCCACGCCCTGAGGCGGATCCATGGCTCGCTTCGACCCGAGGGCGTCCTTCTCGACCTTCACCCGGAGCCGAAGCGGACTGGGGTGGAGGTGTGGCAGGGTGACCTTATCCATCGTCTCGGCCACCTCGACCAGGAGGAGGACATCAGTGACATCCTCGAAGCTCGTGCTCGACTGGACCTGGTCGAGAGTGACGGCTGGTACGTCACGGAGCGCCAAAGGTTCTTCGACCTGCTGTCACATTTCCCGAGTACCGGGGCCTGGTTGGATTACCTGGCCCTGGAGGGATACAGCAGTGGTGGTTCAGCGGAGTTGATCGCCTCGGCCGATGAGTTGCTTGCTGCCGACAGCGGTGAGGTTGTAATCCGAGAGCCCATCCGGGCTTCCGTGCTCAGAAGTACCCGGCCCTGATCCTTCCAGGACGTTGACATCGTGAGACTGCAGATATCCGGGACCTGGATATGCCGCAACTGAAAGGCGGACGAGGTAACCCAGCTGACCCTGATCCTGTTGCTGCCGATGATTCTCGGATACGGTTGGTAACGCCGCCTCGACCGACGTCACCCCGGAGAGTGAAGGCTGGCATTCTCCGCCGGATGGATGGCATTATCGATTTGGAATGTCTCAGCAAGCCCGGTGATGGCGAACAGCTTCTTCATCTGATCTCCCCCCACTAGTAGCCGAAGGGAACCTCCAGCGTCGACGAGGCGGTTTTGTTCGGTGAGGAGAACACGGAGCCCAGTCGAATCCATGAACGGGACCTTGCGGAGATCGACGACCACATTGCCGCGGCAAGCCTTGAGGGCCTTGGCCAATTCTGGTGCCGTCGCCAGATCAATCTCTCCCAGGACGGTGACCATCCGCTCGCCCGTGTCGATACGTCGTGACTCGACTTGGAAGGAATTCACGGGTTTACACCTTCTTCGGGTGGGCCGGAGATGGCCTTCTCGGCCGTGTGGGGCCGGGTGACACCTTTGGGACGAGGGGTCGCTATTCCGGTGTAGTCGCTCAAATGAGGGGTAGACATCTCAATACCTGCTCACTCTCACTCATGGTCCACACTACCTGAGCGAGTATGAAGAATGCAAGACCGAATTGTCGGGAAAGAAGGAGGTGTTGAAGAGGTTCGACTCCTCAGAACCTTGTCACTCTAGATCCCATCGCCTTAGACTCGGGATGTGACGAAGACTCCCGTGTTCAGCATCGGGACGGTCGCCGATCTACTCGACGTCCCTACTTCGACTCTGCGCACCTGGGAGGACCGCTACGGATTGATCGTCCCCGAGCGTAGCTCCGGTGGGCAGAGGCTCTACACCCGAGAGCAGGTCGAGCAACTGCGCTTCGTCAAAGCCAGCATCGACGGGGGAATGCAGCCTGGAGACGCTCATCGTGTCCTCTCGGATCGTCTGGCGTCGGGAGACGTGTTGACCACTCCGGGTCCGGAGGCGCCCCACATCGCGGTGCTCTTGGCGGAAAGAGACCCATTTGCCGCGGGGCTCACCGATTTCTTCTTGCGAACGGAGGGTTATCGCGTCCTCGTCGCGCTGAGTGCCGACGAAGCGATGGCCACCTTCGTACAGGAGAAACCGGAGCTGGTCGTGGTCGATCTCCTGTTGTCTGACGGGGCAGGATACGAGTTGTGCCGACGGGCCAGCGAGTGGGGTCAGGCGAGGATCATCGCGATATCCAGCCTGGACACGCGCGATCGAGCTCTCGACGCAGGCGCCGATGTCTTTTTGCAGAAGCCACTCGACCCGATGCAGCTGATATCGGTGGTGCGGGACATGCTCGGCAGCAGCGCCGTGACCGCCCACCGTCCTCTGAAATGAGCGACGGACGGATGTTGTCGGGAGAGCCGCGGCTGGATCAGGTGTTGGGTGGGGGCATCCCTAGAAATGCGATCATCATGCTCATGGGCCTGCCCGGTGCCGGCAAGACCATCCTTGCCCAGCAGTATCTGTTCAAGAACGCCAGTAAAGACCGGCCGGGTTTCTATCTCACCACTGCCTCGGAGCCCGTGGAGAAGGTGCTGCGCTATGGACAGACCCTGGATTTCTTCGACGCGGACGCCGTGGGCGTGTCCGTCTTCTACGAGTCCCTCGCTGGGGTCCTATCCGAGAAGGGCCCCCAAGGGATCTTCGACAGAATCGAGCACCTCATCAAGGAGCGCAGACCAGGGATCTTGGTCGTCGACAGCTACAAGGCAATCCACACGTACACCGACAGGCATGACGGAAACCTCCGCGATCTCACCCACCAGCTGGGTTCGATGCTGTCGGCCTTCCCTTTGACGACCTTCTTGCTCGGCGAGTACACCAGCAATGATGTTGCGCGCTATCCGGAGTTCGCGGTCGCCGATGCGATCATCTCACTCGAGGTGACAAGGACCAGTCAACGGGAGACACGCGATCTGCAGGTGATCAAGCTGCGGGGAAGTGGCTTCCTTTCGGGGCATCACGCTTACCGCATCGGCAGCGCGGGGTTGAGGGTGTTCCCCCGTTTGGCGGATCCTCGAGACGTCGAAGGGTATGACAGCCGAACTGATCGTTTGGCATCTGGAGTCGACGGTTTGGACCGGATGATGGACCTTGGTATTCGTGCCGGGTCCTCGACCTTGGTTCTCGGACCGGCAGGGTCGGGGAAGACATTGTTGGGATTGCATTTCATCCTCGCAGGCGCCGCCAGAGGCGAGCCTGGTCTCATCGCCACCTTTCAAGAGAACCCTGTTCAATTGAATGACGTACTGAATGGTTTTGGCTGGTCCCTCGACCCGGACAAGGTCGAGCTGATGTACAGAACACCCGTCGACCTGCACATCGATGAATGGGTATACGACCTGTTGGACTCGGTGAAACAGGGGCGGGCCCAAAGGGTTCTCATCGACAGTCTGGGGGATCTGCGGCTGGCAGCGGGGGATAAGGTCAGGTTCCGCGAGTACATGTACTCAATCCTTCAGAGACTCTCGCGAACGGGGACCAGTCTCATGATGACCGACGAATTGACTCCGTTGACCGGCGACGGTCCGACAACTGACGCGGTCATCTCCCACCTCTCCGACAATGTCGTGCACCTCGGGATCCATGCGTACTCGCCTCAGCTCATCCGAGCGGTCAGTGTCTTGAAGACGAGAGGCACGTCCCACGACGCCGCCCGGCGACAGTACGAGATCACTTCTGAAGGGTTCAAAATCGGTGAGCCAGCCGACCTGGTCGCCGACGGACCCCGGCTGTGAAGATGGTGCATGCCTCGCGATGTTGGACCTCGGCTTTCCTCGTGTCCCAATCCGGGCGGATAGTCGCTCAGGTCGGGACTCGCTGTCCACGGCTTCGCCCGAGCAGGATCACGGACCCGATGATCCCGGCGAGCAGTGACCCGGCGAAGATCCCGATTCGTGCCAGGTCGCCCAGGTCCTGATCGGCGAACGCGAGATTGGTTATGAACAGTGAGACGGTGAATCCGATTCCCGCTAGAGCTGCCAATCCCACGATGTGACGCCAGGTGGTGTTTGGTGGGAGTCTGCCTAGACCGGTCCTGACGGCGAGCCAGGTGAAGAGGCTGATACCGATTGTCTTGCCAAAGATCAGACCGGCGGCAACTCCCTGGGCGACCGGGTTGGTCAGGATCTCCATGGGATCTGTACCCCTGAAATCCACTCCGGCGTTGGCGAGTGCGAAGAGGGGCACGATGACGTAGGAGGTCCAGGGGAGGAGCCGATTCTCCAGTCGATTCAGGGGCGATATCGATTCGATGGCGACGGTCGACAAGAGTTCGGCTTCGTAATCGGATTTCTCGTCGTCCTCGGGGCTGTCCCCCACCGGATAGGTGTCGAGTATGTCTCTGGCTTTTGTTTCGAACTCCTCGGAGCTGTACAAGGCGCGGGCTGGGGTGAGGAATCCAAGGGCGATGCCGGCGATGGTGGCGTGGACGCCGGATTCCAGCATCGCGAACCACACTGCCACGGCAGCCGAACCGTAGAACAGGGAGGATCGGACGCCGACTCGTTGGCCGAACCCGATCAGGACCAGGAGACTCGCTCCGACGGCGAGCCAAGCCATGGACAGGTCCGACGTATAGAAGAGTGCGATCACCAGGATTGCCCCGATGTCGTCGGCGATGGCGACAGCCAGGATGAACAGCTTGGCCGCCGGTGGCAGCCGCCTCCCGAGCAGGGCGACCACGCCGACGGCGAAGGCGATATCGGTGGCCATCGGTATCGCCCATCCGGCGACTGCCTCGGGGCGGGACGGTGCGACGAGGGCCAAATAGATGAGGGCGGGGATCAACATCCCACCGAAGGCGGCGACGACCGGGAGGGCGGCGGCCCTCGGGTCGCGCAGTTCCCCTATCACGAACTCACGTTTGATCTCGAGCCCGACTACGAAGAAGAAGATCGCCATCAACCCGTCATTGACGATCTCGGCGAGGCTTTCGTCGAGGTGGATCGGCCCGAGCTCGAAGACGAAGCGGGTCTCGTCGAAGAGCTGGAAATAGGCGTCCGACCATGGGGAGTTCGCCCAGAGCAGGGCCAAAGCGGCGGCGGCCAAGAGCACGATCCCTGACGCGGCCTCGATCCGGGTGAACCGCACGAAGGGCTGGACGAAGGTCTTGGGAACGAACCGGTCCGAACCAGCCCAGGTGCGGTGGCGCGGATCGAGTCCCTTGTCGAGACTCATGACAACTGGCTCGTGTGGGCTGGGGTGCGCTGCGTCTTCATATCTGACCGCCGACCAGACTTCCCGGCACACCTCGTCTGGATTGATACAAGCAGCCCATTCGACCCGAGTGCAAAGGGAAACGCCGCTTTCACCGCCACCATCTTGATCCTGGCGGCTCGTCCGCGGTCGAGTTCATCCACGGCGTGTAGATGGTGACTTCAAACGGTTCTCATCCCGCGGTTGCTAATTTTCCCATATGGGAATATGATCGTCTGCATGCCACGAGCCGCCACCACTTCGGACGTCTTCAACGCGATCGCCGAGCCGCAACGTCGCGAGATTCTCACTCTGCTCAAAGCCAGCGAGCTCTCGGTGGGCGGTGTGGCCGACAAGCTTGGCCTCAGGCAGCCGGCCACTTCGAAACACCTCCGTGTGCTGCGAGAGGTTGGCTTGGTCCATGTCCACCAATCCGGCAAGCAGCGTCTGTATGGGCTGGATGCTCGTGGCCTTCGCAAGATCCATGACTGGACCGGTGGCTTCGAGGAGTTCTGGAATCAGAGCTTCGACCGTCTCAACGAGTACGTGAAGACGCTGAAGGGAGGCACGAATGTTGATGGATGAGGCGATGGATCGAGAGATCGTCGTTTCCAGAACGATCGAAGGCCCCCGAGATCTCGTGTTCGAGGTTCACGGCGAAGTCGATCATCTATCGCAATGGTTTGGGCCCACAGGGTTCACGACTACGACACATTCGTTCGAGTTCCGAGCAGGTGGGATCTGGGACTACACGATGCACGGTCCCGATGGCACCGACTATCCGAATCACGTCGAGTACCTCGAGATCTCGCCGCCGGAAAGGATCGTGCTGCGCCACGGATCGAGGCAGGACGATCCCGACGCCTTCATCTCGACGGTGACGTTCGAAGAGCGAGCCGAAGGATGCCAGGTGACCCTCCGATCGGTGTTCAACACCAAGGAGCAACGCGATCACAACGTCGATCACTACCACGCCGTGGAGGGCGCCCAGCAGACGCTCTCTCGTCTCGACGCATATGTGGAGAGAATCAGGACGACATCATGAGCAAGGTCTTCGTCAACGTCAGCATGACCCTCGACGGCTATATGGCGCCGAGAGGAATGGACATGGCCCATGCCGGCGATCCCGAGTACCAGGGTTGGATGGCGAAATGGTCCCAACTTCAGGACTGGGTCTTCCCTCAGGAGTTCTTCCGACAGAATCTCGGGCTGGGTGAGGGTGGTGAGACAGGAGCGGACAACGAGATCGTGCGAAGGACATATGAGCGCACGGGTGTGAGCATCATGGGCAAGCGGATGTTTGAGTTGGGTGAGCGGCTTTGGCCCGATGAGGCCCCGTTCCACACCCCGGTGTTCGTGTTGACCCATGAGAGTCGTCAGCCGTGGGTTCGTCCTGGCGGTACCACGTTCTACTTCGTCAACGACGGGGTGGAAAGCGCACTCGAGCAGGCACGTGAGGTGTCGGGTGAACGCGATATCCGGATCTCAGGAGGCGCCAATGCAATCGTCCAGTATCTGAATGCTGGACTGGTCGAGGAGCTGGCCATCGATTTGGCGCCAGTGGTGTTCGGCGGCGGCACGTCCCTGTTCGCCGGTCTTGATACCGACCGTATCGGGATCGAAATCGCGGAGACGATTCAGTCGCCGATCGTCACCCACCTTCGCTACCGCATCCATTGTGAGAACGGATCGAGCCGGTGACCCCGCGAGAATCCACCGTCGAGATCAGAAACGAGCCGGTTGCTCCGTGAGACGCTCGCCCGTTCCCCCTCGGTGACCGCTGACGCTCTCCTCAGAGGTCTGCTGGTCCTTACTGGATTTCGGGGAACGTCGGTAATCTCGAGAGATCGGTTTCCAGATGCCAGCCGGAGATGTCACCTGCCTGACCGGCACCACCTTGGGGGTTGCCTGCGATAACGAGCATCGCTCGACCCTTTCATCCAAGACCGCTGCTCTCTGCGCGGAGCTCCCGACATGGACCAAGCCGGCGGCTCTCCTCTCCGCCGCTCCGACGAAGGTTGGCTGTGCCCGAAGGAGATAGCTACGCGCGCGCCGCGGCCCGAGTCCGGCCCATATTGGTTGGCGAGGAGATCATCGAAGTAGCGGGTTCCGCTCCGGAAGTCCGTAGTCGGTCGGTGATTCTCCTTGGAGCCAAAGCGACAGAGGTGAGGACGAAGGGCAAACATCTCTTGATCGACCTCGACTCGGATTATTCGATACATATCTATCTCGGGATGCCGGGCCGAATCCAAACGACCGCGCCCAGGAGGCATCTGCGCGGTAACCCGGGAGCTGTCCGTCTTGCGCTGAGTACTGCAGTCGGAACGATGTGGGTGGTGGCCGCTCCGACAGTCGAGGTGAGACGGCGGAAGATCGTCGAGAAGGATCTCGTTCAGATAGGGCCGGATCTCCTGGCAGATGAGTTCGACTGGACTCGCTACGAGGAAAGGGCAAATCGCTATCCCTCGGAGCGGACAGTGTCCGACTTCCTCCTCGATCAGAGAGTCCTGGCCGGGATCGGGAACGTATACAAGTGCGAGGTGCTTTTCCTGGAGGGTGTTGACCCTCGCAGACCGATGTCGGCGATCGACGCGGAGAAGCGTCTATCGCTGGCCCGTAGGGCACGTAGTCTGATGATGCCCAATGCCGGTCGGTCCGCCCGGTCCACGATCGGTCGTCCAGGTAGGGGGACCTGGGTCTACAAACGGGGCGGGGAGCCCTGCCGTCGATGCCGGACAGCCATCGAGCAGGCGCGGGTGGGAGAGCCTCCTCGCTTCACCTATTGGTGTCCAACCTGCCAGCCTGCCGGCGTTTGAAATGACCACCTGGTATCCGTCGTGCCACAGGTGTTCACCCGTTGGAACGGACGACAAATCGAGGGTGGTCCGGTTGGAACCCCTTCATCGGGTACGGCAGTTCGATGACAGGCCGGACGCCGTGGGCACCGTCCCGGTGACACTGTGGATCTATCACACCGCGATTTCAGTGCTAGCCCGAAGCTGTGCTGCTGAATCCACGCCCGCTGCCACGTCCCAAGCCAGGATGACATCCTCGTCGACAGTCAACAGGGTTCGATTGGTCAGATGGATGCCATCGCTGATCCTCCCCGTTCCAAGATCAGCCACTGCCTGAGTTCCGTTCCCAATGACCGTCGGCGCGATGCTCACGATCAGCCGATCGGCCATGCCTGATCCGAGGACGGTGGTGATGACGCGGGATCCGCCCTCCACCAGAAGCGATCCGATTCCCAACTCGTGCAGACGCCGGAGTGCTTGTCGGATCGAAAGCTCGCCTGCGTCCTCACCGATGACTTCCACCCTGATGCCCCGCCCACGGAGTTCGCCGCGGGTCTCGGGGTGAGAGCGCTCGCTGGTGAAGATCATGGTCGGCGCGTCTTCGGCGAGGACCTGAGCCTGTGACGGCACCCGCAGCGTGGAATCGAGGATGACACGCAGAGGAGAGGCGCCGGGGACGTCTCGGACGGTCAGCCTTGGATCATCGTGCAGGATGGTGCCTATCCCCACCATCACCGCATCACAGGCTGCCCTGAGGGCGTGGGTCAGCCGTCTCTCGCCGGGACCAGTTATCCATTTGGAATCACCGTTGGATGTTGCGATCCGGCCGTCGACAGTCTGAGCGGACTTGACCACCACGTAGGGCCTGTGGGGTCTGCTCGTCACCCTGCCGAGGACGGTTGTCGCATCGATCGCCGGCGAGCCGGCAGAAGAGGTCAGCGGTGATCCAGCGGGCATGGTGTGATCCAAACGGCGCTCCTTGGTGTGGAGGTATGCGAGGTTGCGAACGTGGGGCGCCGTCGGGATCGGCACCACTTCGCTCACCTGTATCCCGGCTTTGGAGATCCCTTCCACCTTTCTCGGATTGTTCGTGAGGAGTCGGATCGAGCGAATACCCAGTTCCGCCAGCACCCCCGCTGTTTCCGAATAGTCGCGTGAGTCGATCGGCAGCCCCAGGGAGGTGTTCGCGTCGACCGTGTCTGACCCGGAATCTTGTAGGACGTAGGCACGCAATTTGTTGACGAGCCCTATGCCTCGCCCCTCGTGTCCGGTGGCGTAGATCAGCACGCCAGATCCGTTGGCGGCAATCAGGCGCATGGACAGCCGCAGTTGGATCCCACAGTCGCAACGAAGCGACCCGAGCGCGTCTCCGGTGAGGCACTCGGAGTGAAGACGGACCAGGACATTCTTTTGCCCCGTCGGGTCGCCGAGGAGCATGGCGACGTAGATGTTGCCGGACCGCTCGAAGGCACGGATCTCGAATATGCCGTCCGGTGTCGGCAGGGGAACGCGTACGACCTCTGTGGTATGCATCGACTCGTTTACCCGAGTCCAGATTGGGGGAAACTCGGCAATGCGAAATGAGGCCAGAGCCGTTTGGTTCACCTCCCCCGAGTCGGTGGCGATCCGGTCCTTGCCCTTGTGCCCGGTGGAGGAGGGCGAAGTGTTGGTTCGCAGCACCTACTCGGGGGTGAGCCCTGGCACCGAGATGCTCGCTTATCGGGGGGAGCTGGACCCGGATCTGCCAATCGACGAGACGATCGCCGCGCTCTCCGGGACCTTCCGGTACCCGTTCCGCTTCGGATATAGCGTGGTCGGGGTAGTCGAGCAGAGCCGGTCGTCGATCTCGGAGGGGACCCAGGTGTTCGCCTTCCACCCACACCAGGACCGCTTCAGTGTCGCGGCCGCCGACTTGATCCCCATGGATGGCTTTCGGGCACGCCAGGCCACGCTCTTCCCCCTCGTCGAAACCGCGTTCCAGATCACCTTGGATGCCGGCCTGGAGGCAGGCGACCGGGTGACCATCATGGGCTTGGGACCAGTCGGGGCGTTGACGGCCTTGCTCATGGCCCGGTCCGGGGTGGATGTGATCGGTGTCGATCCCCTGCCGTGGCGTCGAGCCGCTCTGGAGGCAGTCGGACAGGACGGTTTGCGGGTAGTCGCCCTCGAATCGGTCCGCGCATCCGCCGAGGCTGAGAGCTGGACACCCGTGAAGGTTGTGATCGAGGCTTCCGGCAACCCCGATGCAGCGAGCCTCGGCCTCCGACTCTTGTCGCACGAGGGGACCCTGATGGTGGCTTCCTGGTACGGGACCCGTGATGTCGCCATGCCTCTGGGGCGGGAGTTCCATCGGCGACGACTCAGCATCACCAGTACGCAGGTTTCCACCATCCCGGCGCGTCTCGCCGGCGAATGGGACAAACTGCGGAGACGGGCGGCCGTGGCAGAACTGATGGCCGAACTGCCCCTATCCCTGTTTGCCACCCACACCTTCCCCTTCGAGAGCGCCTCGGAGGCCTACGCCGCAATCCACCACCAGCGCGAGGGACTGGTCCATGCCGCACTGGCCTATGGCTGAGCGAGGGTTCGAGGTGGGGACCGTGATCCAGTTCACCGCCAGCCATGTCATGCCGGAGGTCGAGGGACCTGAAGGCACTCTGCACGAGCACGACTACCGCCTGGAAGTCCTGGTGAGCCGGAACGCCCTCGATGAACGAGGGATGGTTTGCGACCTCGACGTGCTCGATGCCGCCCTCGACGGCCTTCGGGAACAGGTCGAGGGTAGGAACCTCGAGTTCCTACAGACCGAGGGCCAGTCGGCGGTGACGGTCGAGGTCTTTGCCGAATGGGCACACGCATTCCTCGCACGCAAACTGGTCGGTGCCGGTGCAGATTCTCTGGCAGTCCGGGTGTGGGAGTCAGACGTCGCCTTCGGTGGATTCCGGGATCGGCTTGGATGAGCGCCTCATCGCGAGGGCGACGTGTCTCGCTTCTCAGCAAAGATGCCGGTGGGTTGGTGACCGGTGGCCATCTGTACAACCGTCGCATGGCCGAGCAAGCGGTGGAATACGGGGTCTCGATGGAGATCGTGGCAGTGAACCGACACTTCAACTTGAGCCGGGCAACTGGCCAGGTGGTGGTCGACGGTCTGGTGGCATCCGAGTTGTGGACTGGGTCGGATGTCGCTCGCCTTCCTTCCGTGACCGCTCTGGTGCATCAGGCCCCCGGTGGGGTGGACGGCGATGGGCATTCACGTCGGGCTGACCGGTGGGCGGATCTGGCGTTCTACAAGAGCTGCGACCTGGTGATCGCGGCCAGCCCCTATCTGAGAGGGCAGCTGACCACCGCAGGCATTCCTGAAGAGAGGATCAGAATCGTGGCCCCAGGCTGCGACATCGCTCCTGTGGAGCCGGGCCCCGTTGGCGATATGCGCTCGGGCAGCCGACTGGCCATGATCAATGTCGCCAATTGGGTTCCCAACAAGGGCATCCACCTCCTACTCGACGCGGTCGAACAGATCCCGACGGGTGAGGCCGTGCTGCATCTGGTCGGATCAACCGAACTCGACCCGATCTACGCCAAGACCATTTGGTCCCGTGTCGGCGAGGATGTGATGCGGAGAAAAGTGGTCGTCCACGGAGCCCTGCCCCAACATCGTTTGAGCCGGCTCTATGCGGCCGCGGACCTGTTCGTGCTCAGCAGTCGAGACGAGGGCTACCCGACGGTGGTCGCCGAGGCGCTGGGCTTCGGTCTGCCGGTGGTGGCATGGCGCTCGGGGAACTTACCCAACCTGGTCGAGAGCGGGAACCAAGGCTTCCTGATCACACCGGGAGACGTC
>JAICND010000232.1 GCA_025929005.1 Acidimicrobiia bacterium | reverse complement strand
CTGATGCCGGCGATGGCCTGCACCCAGGGGGTGTGCTCCTCGTAGTGGTCTTCGGTGTTGCCCAGGATGTACTCCGATATTGGCTCGCCGCCATCTCCGGTGAACGGGGCTACGAACCGGTCGTAGGGCAACCCGAGTTCTTCCTCGGGCAGCGCTCTCATCGCCGCCGCCACCCCTTGATGAGCATCGATCAGCCAGGTGCGCGCCTGTTGAGGCGTTAGATGTCGATGCTTGACCGCGATCTCGGTGTTCAGCAGGTCGTACTCAGGCTCTTTGTCGGGTTCGGCCATGTCGAGACCCATCGCCGCCCAGCGGTCCTGCCGCCGCACGAGCGCTGCGATTCCGTTCGCCCAGACGGCGAGGTGTGTGATGTGATCGCGGACGTTCCATCCGTTGGAATCGACCGGACCGGTCATCGCCTCGTCAGTCAAGTGATCGATGACATCGAGAAACTCTCGCAGACCGGTCTCCATTCGGACCTCGATCTCGGACCTCGCCCGCGATGTCATCGCTCAACCACTGCTCGCACAAGGGCTGAGGATACGGGCTCTAACCCCAGCAGGCGGCGGGTCATTGGTTGAGCCGATCCTCACTTAGTCTGGTCTTTGTGACCTTCGAGTTCACAGGGGAGATCTGGCACTGGCGAGGTCCCGCTCCTTTCCACTTCGTCACAGTCCCCGACCATCAGTGTCAGGACATCAAGGCCATCGCAGGCTTCGTGACCTACGGCTGGGGCATGATTCCCGTCAGGGTGCGGATCGGAGACACAGAGTGGAAGACCGCTCTCTGGCCGAAAGACGGTCGCTATATCGTCCCGATCAAAGACGCCGTTCGTGATGCCGAGAAGCTCGACCTCACCGATGTGGTCACGGTGCAGCTGGAAGTTCTGAGTCCGGCATAGAGATCAAAACAGTGCTGACCGCTAGCCAGCTGGAAGATCTCGATCGTCTGCAACGCGACACCTTCTCCTATTTCTGGGACCGGGCGAATCCCGATAACGGTCTCGTCCCCGACAGCAGCCGCGATGGTGCTGCCGCCAGCATCGCCGTTACCGGGATGGCCTTAGCCTGTTACGTGGTGGCTGCCGAGCATCGGTGGATTAGCCGCCGCCAGGCGGTCAAGCGGATCCTGACCACGCTCCGCACTTTCGCCGGCCCAAAGCCCAGGGCGGTGTCCGATAGGGGCTTCTTTCACCACTTCCTCGACCTGGAGACTGCCCGTCGAGCATGGAGGAGCGAGTTCTCAACGATCGACACCGCCCTCCTCATCGCCGGTGCGCTCACCGCGGCCGCATTGTTCAATGATGAGCCCGAGATCGATGACCTCGCTTCCGAGCTTTACGAACGTGTCGAGTGGGACTACGCCTGCGATGGTGGCTCCACCATCACTCACGGGTGGACGCCGGAGGCCGGGTTTCTGCGGTACAGGTGGGAGGGCTACAACGAAGGGTTACTCCTCTACGCCCTCGCCGCCGGTTCGCCCACCCATCCCGTCCAGGGCTCCAGTTACAGGGCGGCAACGCGTAGCTACAAATGGAAGAAGATCTACGGCATTGAGTACCTCTATGCCGGACCGCTCTTTATCCACCAGGTACCGCACCTGTGGATCGACTTCCGCACCATCAACGATGCCTTTATGAGAGACATGGGTTCCGATTACTTCGTCAACAGCCAGCGGGCGACCGAAATTCAGCAGCGCTATGCAATCCGCAACCCGGGCCGCTTCGAAGGATACGGGGAGCACGTGTGGGGAGTGACGGCCAGCGACGGCCCCGGGCCATCGGTGAAGATGATCAGGGGCCGTCGCCGCCGGTTTTGGGACTACCGGGCCCGAGGGGTTCCCTGGGGGCCCGACGACGGCACCCTGGCGCCCTGGGCAGTGGTGGCCTCGCTCCCTTTCCAACCAGAGTTGGTGGTGAGCACTCTCGAGGAGATTGACCGCCGCCATCCGGAGATGCGAAGCGAACTCGGCTACAAATGCAGCTTCAACCCCACCCATCCCGGCGACGGAAGTCAGGCAGGCTGGATCTCATCCGGTTACTACGGAATCGAACAGGGGCCGGTGGTGCTGGCGATCGAGAACTTTCGCTCCGAGCTGATCTGGAGGCTGATGCGGGGCTGCCCGCCTCTCGTTCGGGGGCTGCGCCGGATCGGATTTACGGGCGGCTGGCTAGACGAAGCCTGAGCTTCCGTTAGTCGGTACGGGGTAGCTCCGGGAACCGGTGGCCCCTCGACCTCGTCGTACCTCCATACCCCAGAGAGGACGACATGGCTCAGCGATTTCCTCGGACACGTAGGCGCATTGGCTTCCTAACAGTGGCGGTTCCGGTGGTGCTTTCCTTGGGGGCGGTGCCGGCGCTCGCTTGCGGCGGCCTGGTGGGAGAAAACGGCTCCATCCAACTGGTGAGGACCACCACCCTCGCTGCCTACAGCGACGGAGTCGAGCGGTATGTCACCGCCTTCGAGTTCACCGGCAGCGGCGAGGAGGTTGGCTCGATCATTCCCCTCCCCGACGTGCCTACCAAGGTAGAGCGAGGTGGCGACTGGACCCTGCAGCGTCTGGTCCTCGAGGTTGCGCCGCCTAATCGAAGTGACTTTTCAACTACGGCCGCGGCTCTTCTCGCCGGCGAAGCGGAAGTCCTCCTGGAGGTAGAGATCGACGCCCTCGACATCACCGTTCTCCGGGGTGGCGGCGACGAGGTCGGAGCCTGGGCAGTCGAACACGGATTCTTCCTCACCCCCGATGCACCCGAGATCCTCGACTTCTACGCGCAGCGCAGTCCGGTGTTCATGGCCGCCCGCTTCAACGCAGAACGGGCTGCCAATCTGGCCCAACAGGCGGGCGATAGCACTCCGATCATGGCCACCATTCCTACCGACGACCCCTGGGTTCCGATCCGGATCCTTGGTCTCGGGGCCGACCGGGACGCCCGCATCGAAGCCGACGTGTTTCTCCTCACCGACGACGAACCCGGACTGCTGGCTGGCGGGACCGGGATGACCCTCGATCGCAGCGAGTCGGCGACCGACTTCTTGCTCGATGACCTCCGGTCTGATGTGGGGATGGAGTGGCTGCCTCAGGAAATGTGGCTTTCTTATCTCAAGCTCGATGCCCCTGCCAGTGAGCTCGACTACGACCTGGCGATCTCAGCAACTCCCGGCGTCGCTCCCGACTTCACCGACACCGGGGTGCCTGCTCCGGAGGTGATCGATCCTGGGAGTCCGTCCGGTTGGCCGGTATGGCCATTGTTGGCTGGAGTTGGGGCCGGGTCGTTCGCCTTCTTGCTGGGACGGGGATCGACTCGACGCCGAATAGACCTCGGAGGCGGTCGACCGGCATGACCCGGGGTTCGGTTTCCCGTCGTGGGCGGCTCGTCTTGCTCGTCGCGGCGCTGACCGTCTTCGTGACCGGGGTCGGCTACGCGCTCGCCGCCAACGCTGCGAGCCACGAGATGGTGCCGCTCGGCCCTGGCGACGTCACCGTACAGATCGATATCCATCACTCGCGCTTCAAACCCGACCAGCTGACGGTCGTGGCGGGTACCCGGGTCCGTTTCATGGTCGTCAACGACGATCCCATCCACCATGAGCTGATCACCGGCGGCCCGGAGGTGCACATCCGTCACGCCAATGGCACTGAGGCCGAGCACCCTTCGATACCAGGTGAGGTCACGGTCGGACCCAACGGGATGGCCATCACCACCTTCACCTTCGACGAGACCGGGATATTCGAGTTCGCCTGTCATCTGCCCGGTCATTACGAGTACGGGATGCGGGGAGCGATCGAGGTGGTAGCCCT
>JAICND010000532.1 GCA_025929005.1 Acidimicrobiia bacterium | reverse complement strand
TCAGCCCGCGCCGGTTGGAAGTGGCGCTTTCGCAACGGACCGGGTGGCCCGGAGGGTGATCACGGTGAGCAGACCTGCCACGAGCAGCAACGCCAGCACATCGCCCGGCAGATGGCCCCGCTCGGTGGGGTCCCGGAGCGCCTGGAGCGCCATCACCAGCCCATGGGCCAGGCTGGACCATACGGTGAACCAGATCAAGCTCAGATGCCGTAGCGGCTCCTGCGCCGCCCGCAGCAGAAAGACGCCGAGCGTGGCATAGATCGCGAGGATCATCTGCAGGTATTCCGGCTGCGCCGGTGTCCAGGCCCATCCCGTCGGCCACAGTTGCGTCAGCGGATAGAGCCCGACAATGAACGTGACCCAAGGACGATGAGCACCACACGCAGCGCGCGAACCGCTGGCGACAGGAGTTGCATCCCGACCTCCGAAGTGGGGGAGACTGAAGTGTTGCGCTCTAGGGGGCTCGCTCGCCTCGCTGAGGTCGCAGGAGCTCTCCCAGCGCGTGCTCCTTGAGGTTGGTGAATTCGCCGGCATCGAGGAAGGTGCCATGGCACACTGGGCAGGATTCCACCCAGAAGGGCGGTTGAGCCGCATTTACCATTCGGGCCATCTGCACCCCATCGACGGGACAAAACACTCTCTCCTGCCCGTCGTGCATCGCGGCCTGCCAGGTGGGGCCCGTGTCGATCGCCTCGGACCCGGCCCGCCGCTTCAACAATTCATGTTCCAGCCGGTCAAACCAGAGGCCGCCGCACCGGACACAACGATCCACCTCAGTGTCTTCGAAGCGAACCACTTCCATTCTGGCCTGGCACTTGGGGCATTCCATTGGGGCGATCCTTTACCGAAGAGGTCTTGTCAGGCGTCGCCGAGCGACCATAACGTCGTTGCACCTCTGCAACCGAGCCGGCGACAAGCTGCTCGAGTATCGACTGGTCGAGATCGGAGAGTCGCTTGAAGTACAGACAGCATTTGCTCATCTTGTGTTTTCCAAGCCTGGATAACAAGCGTCTTTGTCTGGCTCCGTCAGCCATCAGGTACACCACCAGTTCACGGCCCCGGATGGCGAAACTCGCCAGGGGGGCCTTCCCGGTGCGCCCGCTCTCGTACGTGTACTGGTAGGAACCATAGCCGACGATGCTGGGCCCCCACATCCTCGGAGGCTGCCGGGTAAGCTTCTTGAACAGAATCATCAATTCCTGGCAGTCGGCGCGTTGTTGCTCGCTTGCCCTGGAAGCGATGTAGTCCTCGACGCTGGCGTTGGTTGGCTTGGTCTTGTTCTCGGCCATTCGACCGTCCGTGATGCTCGGGGTCTCGGCGCCTGGAAGTTATGACCGGGCTGGCCCCCGGCCCTCGTGGGGACCAGCCTGGTCCGACTCGATTATCTCCCCCGGCCTCGCGGTCCACAAGGAGCCGGCAGACTCCGGCCACCGAAACCCTTGCATTGGGCCGCTCGTATGGGTATCCCATATATACCCCGACGGCCTGGAGCAGTGTGTATGGATCGAGTCACGTTCGCAACGTCGTCGGGTATCGTGTGGCTTGCTCTCGCGGTTCACTTTGCCGCTG
>JAICND010000436.1 GCA_025929005.1 Acidimicrobiia bacterium | reverse complement strand
CATCAGAGTCTTACCCGTACCGGGGGGTCCCCACAGGAGGATGCCGCCGGGAATGTAGCCCCCTTTGGCTTCGATCTCGTCAGGCTTCTCGAGGAAGGCGATGTTCTCCTTGATCAGGTCGAGAACATGATCCTGGCCCCACACATCGGAGAACCGTGACTTGATCTCCTCCGGCATGATGACATTCATCCCGCCGCGGGACAGGAACCAGAAGATCATCACGAACTGCCCAACAGCGATCGTAAAGATGACGATGGCCTGAATGAAGAAGGGACTGGTGATGACTGCGACGAGAAGGCGTGGCGCTTCTGTAATGGCCTGAATCGGGGTAGTTATCTCTGGGACGAGGTAGGTGACGATCACCGAATAGATGCCGATAATCACGAACCATCTGATGAACCGACCCACCCGGAAACGAGTCCAGGGCTTGAGATGGTCCATACCGCTCTCGAGCCTCCCAAACACGCCCTGCTGCCAGAAACCGTGGTAGCCGGCGCTCCTCTCGGAGAAGAAGTAGTGGATCTGTCGGACTATCTCCAGGAGGAACAGAACCGCCAGCAGCCTCCCGGGAGTGGTGGAAAGAAACTCGGAAAGGGCTGCTTCCAGGGTCACAAACGGCGGATTGACCTGGCTTCCCACCACCGCAGTGGTGATGACAGTGAGCAGGACGAGAAACTTGATGCGGTCCCAGGTGTCCGCCTTGCGGCGGGTCTTATTCAGGACGTCTTTTTGTTTACGAGCCACGAATCCACCACCTGTTCTATCAGTTGCTGATTCTCAAGAAAGCAGTCACGGTTGCAACCAACGACTATGGAGAACATGCGTTGGTCGGCCGGATCGGTAACCGAAATCATGTAGGCGACCCCTACCCCCGAGCCGTCGCCATCGGCAAAAGACACAAGCACTCTGACCCCGTCGAAGCCATCGCCAAAGGTGAAGTCCTCTTTCACGTGCTCGGTCGGATCGACGTACTGGTAATAAGGGACAACTGCCTGGCTGAGTGTGGCTCTCGAAAGGAACTCCTTCTCGACGTTGCCAACGGTTCGGACGGACATCGATCCAATCGGATAATCAGCCGCGGCCAGGGGCGCGGTCACGTTGGTTACGTCGCGGGCCGGAGCCGCATCGAAGGCGATCGTTGAGACCGCCGGGAACTCGAACTGTTGAAAACTCTCAGTGAACGGAAGGTCCTCGAGAGCGCTGAGTTCATCGAGTTGATAAGCGTTCCAGCCAGCGGGAACGTTGACGAGGGAGAGATTTCCCGGGTCGGTGTAAGTCATGACCTCCGCTTGGTCCGAGCCACAGGCCGCCAGCACCAGGGCGAGCGGGCCTATGACGAGCAGAAAACGGCGTCGCATGTGGTTCACAGGATACGTCACAAAGGTAAATATCGGTTCAAGACCTGCCATGTCGTAGGCGTCTTTTGACAGTGCTCCCATGGTACGTGCGAGGATTCATTTCTGATGGACACGTTCGTTGCCGGTCGGCTCCTGGTTGCCTCGCCGATCCTGTCCGACCCCAACTTTGCCCGTACTGTCGTGCTGGTTCTCCAACACGACATCGAAGGCGCGCTGGGGGTGGTCCTCAACCGGCCGACCGAGGAGGAAGTGGAGGCCCATTTGCCGGAGTGGGCACCGAGGCTGGAGGAGCCGCCGGTGGTCTTTCTAGGAGGGCCGGTCGAACCGGCGATTGCCATTGGGGTGGTTCAGAGCCAGAGTCCGCCCGAACCCACCGCCCTGGGCGGCGTGGGAATGGTGGATCTAGGAGCGGATCCGGCCTCGGCGCCGACAGGACCGGTCCGGATCTTCTCTGGATACGCCGGATGGGGAGCAGGACAACTCGAGGCCGAGCTCGCCGAGGAGGCGTGGATCGTGGTGGATGCGCTCCCCGCCGATGTGTTCACCGACGAGCCCGAAGCGTTGTGGTCGGTGGTGCTACGGCGTCAAGGTGGGGAGCTGGCGATGTTGGCGACGTATCCAGTTGATCCGTCTGTGAATTAGGCCGAGGACGGAAAAGGGAAGGTCAACGGGGTACCCTGGCCGGGTGGTGACAACCGTCCCGCGTCTGCGGTCTGCAATTGTCGACAAAGCGCCGGGACTGTTGCTCGAGCGAGAGCTGTGGGCGGCGGGTCATCGTTACGTCGTCGGGATGGACGAGGTCGGCAGGGGGTCGTGGGCCGGGCCCATCTCGGTTGGGGCGGCGGTCATTCCCTCGAATCGGCGTGTGTACAAAGTGCGGGACTCCAAGCTCTTGACCGAGGAGGAGCGTGAATTGCTCTTCGACCGAGTGGCCGGCTGGTG
>JAICND010000030.1 GCA_025929005.1 Acidimicrobiia bacterium | reverse complement strand
GCCGACCGCCATAAATGCTGAGAGGAGCAACGCCGCCTGCTGCACCCGCTCCAGACGACGCGTCTCAAGTTCCTCGTCGGTGAGACCGGGCGCCAGGTTGTGAGGGACCTCTTCCCTGCCACGAGCCCTGATCGCCGAAACGCCCAGGAACACAAGCCAGGCAACGCCGCCGATGACGGCCAGGGTGATGACGAGACTGGAGCTCATGCCTGTGCTTCTGGGGCGGCGAGGGCACCGATGCAGGAGGGGCCCTGCGGGTAGCTGACGGAGCGGACCGGGGCCCGGGGCGATTGGAAGATGGCGCCGGTGTGGATTACGAATCGATCATCGATCACTTCCACCGTGAAGCGGTCGAGGTTACGAGGCGCCGGTCCGCCAAAGTACTCGCCGATGTAGTCGTATTTCGATCCGTGGCAGGGACACTCAAAACCCTGCGAGGTGGCGCACCACGGAACCCGACAGCCGAGGTGAACGCACTTCTGATAAAGGGCCATCAGCCCCCCTGCCGCCACACCCTTGCCAGCGAATTGGGCGGACAGGGTGGATTCGTTGACTGGAACCACGTAGGCCCTGGCTTCGGGAATGAAGGCCGGAATGACTCCGCCGTCGGGTGTTCGAGTAGCGGCCAGCAGATCGGCCACCGTCCCGGCTTCCACATCGGCGCCAAAACCACCCTGCAGTTTGGGCCACATGAAGGCTAGAAGCTCCACCCCGAGGACCGCCAGATACGACCCGAATGCAGCTGCCAGCGCCCGGTTGAAGAAGCGGCGCCGGCTGACACCGGATTCTTCGGGAGTGACCTCAACAACCCGCTGCTCGTGAGCAACCGCCACCGTCGCCGCCACCGGCTCGGGTTCGGTCGGTATTTCGACTGCCTCGACGGTCGGTGGCTCCTCGGTCGGGATGGTCACGGCCTGGCGGCGATCAGCCTTTCGGGTCTCACGACCAACCGCATCTCTCCAGTTGTCGGCACCGGTGGAACGGCGCCAGGCGATGGCAAAAGCACCCAGGGCCGCCAGCAAGGCGGCGCCCGCCACACCCACCAGGATCAGAGTTTGCGCGGTCATTCCTCGAAGAACACCCAGTCCTTTATGTCGTCAAAGAAGATGCCGTCTTGCCAGGGATAGGCGAAGTTGAACCCCCTTCCCCGGAACAGGACTCCGAAAATCGTGAGGGTCGCCGCCCCTGCCATGAAGAACGTGTACAGCATGATCGCGAATTTGCGATCCGACGGCCGGGTCGAGGGGTTGCGATCAACGAAAGGGACGGCCATGAAGCCAATCATTCCCACGAGGGTTGGCACCGTCACGCCGGCGATCTGGGGATCGAAATACGACAGCAGCTCCTGAAGCCCGAGGAAGTACCAGGGAGCCTTTGACGGGTTGGGGGTGGCGTTGGGATTGGCCGGATCGAGCAGAGGCGCCTGCAGCACCGCCGACATCACCAGCAGAAGGGCCGTGACCGCCATGAGCGCGGTGAGTTCGGCGATCATCAGGTGAGGCCAGGTGTTGACCTTGTCGGTAGGTTCGGCCTTGACCTGCTGGATGGCCCGGGCCTTGACAACCGTCAGGAGTCGCTGCGTGCGCACTCCCTCGGGGAGACCGGTGGGAGGGGCTACCGGCCGCGGACTCACCACCGCCGCCTGTTTCCCGTTCCCCGACCCATTCCCAGAAGGTGGTGCAGGCGCCACCTCTGGCTCCATCACGGCGGTGGCCACAGCTGCTGTAGGAGCCTCTTGTTCTGCCTCCACTTCGGGTTCGGCACTTCCCGCTTCCGCCTTCCGACTTTCCTCGGGTTCGGGCTCTGAACTGGCGACTTCCGACTCGCGACTCACGACTGGTTCCGGCTGCTCGGCAGCGGGAACCTCGCGACTCACGTCTTGCACCGGCGGCGAAGCCGCCGGAGCCGTCGGAACCTCCCCCCGCATCTCAGCCAGGACTTGCTCGACCGGAATGCCGAGCGCCTTGGCCTTCGCCTCGGCCGATCGACGCAACAGGCTTTCGGGTATCTCTGTCATGGGAGTGGCTCCAAGTTCATAGTGGTCCGGAAACCCCGCCGTCCTTGCGCACTCGCCAGAAGTGGACGGCCATGAAGATCACAATCACGAAAGGGAAAAAGAGGACGTGCAACACATAGAACCGCAAGAGCGTCGCAGCCGACACTTCGACGCTGGCTAACAACAAGAACTTGACCTGGGCGCCCATCACCGGCACGAAGCCGGCCATGTTGCTCCCCACCGTGACGGCCCAATAGGCCAACTGGTCCCACGGCAGCAAATAGCCGCTAAAGGACAGCAGCAGGGTCAGGAGGAGCAACACAACCCCCACCACCCAGTTGAACTCGCGGGGCGGCTTGTAGGCGCCGTGATAGAAGACCCGGCTCATGTGCAGGAAGACCGACAGCACCATCAGATGCGCACCCCACCTGTGCATGTTGCGTACCAACGAACCAAAGGCGACAGACGTGGAGAGCGCCTGGATGTCTACATAAGCGCGGTTCTCGGTCGGCGTGTAATAGAACATCAGAAAGATGCCCGTGATCGTCAACAAGATGAAAAGGAAGAAGGAAAGACCGCCCAGGCAAAGCGTGTATGACAGTTTGACTCCGTGACGCTTCACCTTCACGGGGTGGAGGTGATAGAGCACGTTGTTCATCACAACGTAGCTGCGGTTCCGGGGGGTGTCGGCGTACCCCTTCTTGAAGGGTGACCCGGGGCGCAGGATCGACTCCATGACCTGGGAGCCCCGCAACCGGTCGTTGAGCTCCCTGGCCTTTTCGATTGCCCTTCCTCGGAGACCGTCCGCCACTATCTCCTCCTACCAACGCATCCCATAGGCGTACCCGTGCTTGAAGTCTCGCTGCCCGCTGTCATCGTCCCACGGTGCGCGGTTGATGCCCATCTTCTCCGCCTGTGCAGCCAACGAACCCTCGAACTTCCCGAGCGATATGACACCAGTGGGGCACCGATCGATGCAGAGAGCACATCTCGTACATTCATCCTCGTCGACGATGAAGAACCCGAAGTTCGTTACGTCGGCGTCGGGATGATCGACGTTGACCGCCTCGGTGATGGCATCGAGCGACAGGTAGTGGATGCATTTCCACGGGCAGATGTCAACGCATCCCTCGCACAGGATGCATTCGGACTGGTCGATGTGGAGGAACTGCTTGGGTCGGAGCTTGTCCTTGAAGTAGCCCTCGTCGACCAGAGCCAGCTGATAGTCATCGCGGATAGGAGGGGTCTCATCGACCACGCCCCTGGGCATCAGCCACCACCCTTGATGAGCGGACGACCATAGGGCGAAACCGGCGTGGGCTTCTCAACTGTCTTGCGAGGTTTGTTCAAGTGCTGAATCTGATAGGCAAACACGATCGCCGCTCCCAACATCACCACGTGGTAGGCCCCCGACACTGAGTCTTTGAGCGCGGCGAAGGACAGCGAGACCTCGTTGCCGAGCATCAACCATGGCGGGATGGTGAGCGCGATCTTCTGCGGTGACCAGTCGAGGTCGGTCTGCGACAGGTTGAGCCACTCCGAGGGGACTATCCCGAAAATGATGACGAGTTCGATCCAGGCCAGGAAGGCTGCAAAGGCGGCCAACGACCACGTCATCTTTTGACCGATAACCCAGGCGATGGCGGCGCCTGCGATCAAGAGTTGTGAAGCAGCGAATGCACCCAGATAACCCAGGGCTTTCCAATACCAGGCGCGGGGGATCCAATTGAAGTATTCGACCACCAGGGGAGTCTCGACTCCGTCGACGAAAATGGTCCTGGGAAGGCTCGAGAAGTGAATCCAGATGACGGCGCCAGCCAGCAGCAGCGTCCCCACAATCATCATCGCCCAGCCCAGCCGAGTCCTCTGGGTCTTGGTCAATTCTGCGAGGCGATACATCAGTCAGGTTTTACCACACCGCCAGGGGTCTAACGAACCGCGCCAGACGAGTAGGGAGCACAGTCTCGGCCCTCTAAGCTCCCGGCGTCTCGACCTTTGACACGGAAGGTGGAAGCCATCTCGACAGGTGATCGCGAATCGACGCCAGGTCTGGCCGAAACGGCCGACGGCCGAGCGATCGGATATGAAGGCGTTGCCGTTGGCTACCTGTTCGGTTCGGCGGCGTTCCTGGCCATCGGATCGCTCGTCTGGCTGGCCGCCCTGACCTCGGTCCGGTTCCCCAATCTCCTTCCGTTCTCGCACGGGCACCTGCGCCCGATCGCATTGACACTGCTGGGACTGGGATGGATCGTCCTGGGTCTCAGCGGTGGCATCTATCACGTCCTGCCTCGACTTACGGGGACGCCCCTGGTCGCGGGCCGCCTGGCCCAGCTCGCTCTCCCGGGGACGGTCGCGGTGACTGTTGTGGGGACGGTGGTCGTGGCGCTGGGCTGGGGAGATGGCCGTGAACCTTTCGCGCTCCCCCAATGGCTGGATGTGCCCGCCGTGGCTCTCTTGGCGGTCCCTGCTCTTGTCACGCTTGGAACGTTGCGAAAACGACATGAGCGGTCGCTCTATCCCACCATCTGGTTTGTGGTGGCGGCGGTGGTGTGGCTGCCCGCCCTGTATCTGGTCGCAAGCCTTCCTGGTCTCAATCGACTGATATCAACCCTCGCCGACCTGGCCTTTTCCTACGGCTTCTTTCACGTTTGGGGTCTCGGACTGGCGACCGGACTCGCCTACTACGTGGTGCCCAAAGCTGCAGAGCAGCCGCTGGCTAGCCGTCAGCTGGCCAAGGTCGGTTTCTGGTCGCTGGCGTTTGGAGCGATATGGTCGGGCGCCGCTCAGATGGTGGCAGGCCCCCTCCCCGAGTGGCTGCAATCTGTGGCTGCAGTGTTGGGGCTGGCCTTACCGGTGGCCGCCGTTGCCAACGCCACCAACATCGCCCTCACGATCGGTCCCCGGTGGCGAAGGATCACAGCAGAGCCCGTCCTCGCGGCTGCCGCCGCCGGTGCGGCTTTCGCCGCCCTGGCAACCATCTTCGGTGCCATCGCTGGCTTCCGTTCTGCGGCCGTGATCGTCTCACTCACCGCTTTCTGGGACGGCCTCTTCTATATGACGACCTTTGGAGGCATTGTGCTCTTGTTTGCTGCTTTCGCCTGGCACGTCCTTCCCAACATGGTGGGGCGCAAGGTCGATGCCGGTAGGGCAATGACACTGGTCCGCAGAAACATCTTCTTCGCCTCGATGACCTCCCTGTTCCTCCTCGTGGCCGGGATTGCTACCGGGTATGGCTGGGTCGGTGGCGCCTTCACGGGCAGCTACACAGCAGTCGGGGAGGGGTGGACCCAGACCAGCGGACTCTCCGGCGTGTTGTTCGGGTTAGCCATTCTCTTCGGAGTAGGTGCTTTGATCGCGCAGATGGGTGTGGCCTTGTCGATCTATCGCGTCCTCACCTCAGGACGTGCGACCGTTCAGGAGGTGCTGGTGCCTGGGAGCAACGACCGTGAGTGAAGCCCAGGTGCCGTCCACCTCCGAGGACTTCCCACCGCCCATTTTGGTCGGTGGCCGCGAAAACCTCGGTGGGTTGGTCGCCGGTGTGCTCGGGCTCCTGTTGCTGTCCGTTGTGCTCGGCGTAGTCATGCCTGGCATACCCGAGCCTGGCAACGGTGTGCGTTCATCGGCGATCGGCTTCAGCGCCGCCGCTCAGGAGGGACGCCAGATATACCTCGAACAGGGGTGTGGCAGCTGTCACACCCAGATGATCCGCAACGTCGTACCGGACTTCGGCCTCGGACCAGTCACCCTCGCGGACACCAACCAGGTCATCGGCTATCGCCGCTACGGACCCGATCTCGCTGCCATCGGCGACCGCACCACCGACCAGGCGGTTCTGTTGGGCATTCTCCGGGGTGCTGACGGGCATCCCACTGTCTCGGCTATCAATGACGACGAATTCGCCAACTTGACTGCCTACCTCATGGAGTCGAAATGAGCGATCTTGCTGCTGCCGCGGCTGCTCTCGGTGTGCCCGAGGCCATCGTTCGTCGATCCGCCGAGGCCCGGGCCAAAGCAACCGGAGCCACCGTCGATGACGTGCTCACCGCCTGGGCAGGGGGAGGCGAAGTTCCGGAGACAGCGTCTCCGGAACCTGTCGCTAGTCGGAAGGCGGAAGTCGGAAGTACCGAAACCGAACCCGAACCCGCAACCGCACTGGAAAGTCCCAAGACGGAAGTCGAAAGCTCCGACAAAGTCCCTGTTGCAGCGGCGGTGGGGCCGCTGCCTCCGCCGGCTGAAGTGAGCCCCAAAGAAGCTGTTCGCTATCCGGTCGTGGTCACGGTTCCGACCGCAGGTTTGAGCGAACGAACGTCCGGAGCGATTCCTTGGTGGCTGGCTGCATTTCTCGTGATCATTCCTCTGTTCGGTCTTCTTCAATTGGCTGGAGCAGCGGAAAACGACTGCGGTCTGGGCGGCGAGTTGCTGCCTGATCGGGTCACCGGGGAACTTCGTAACTGCGACGGCACCGAGTTTGAAGGCCGCGGTCCAGCAGGCGGCGCCACCGACTATCTCGCCATGGGGGCGGGGCTGTATACCGGTGGACCCGCCTGCGTGGGTTGCCATGGCGGTGCCGGGGAGGGAGGAACCGGTCCACCTCTGACGAGTGTGTTGGCCACCTTCTCCTCGTGTCTCGATCACATCGAGTGGGTCACCAAGGGGACGACCGGATTCCAGGCCGAAGGCCGGACGAGTTACGGGGACCTCGGCACACCGGTAGGCGCCAGTAGCGCCGTGATGCCGTCCTTTGGAAGTCGATTGAGCGCGGAGCAGCTTGCCGCCGTCGTGACTTTCGAGCGGGTTCGTCTCGGCGGAGCACCTCTGGAAGAAACGCTCGTCGCCTGTGGCTTGGCCACTCCCGACCTCGAAGAGGGCGGGGAAGCGCCGGCCGTGGAGCCGGGAGGGGAGACCGGGTCGACCACCACCGCCCCCTAGACCTGCCAATTCTTACCAATACAGGTCAGAGTCTCAAGTTCCCCACGGGGTTTGCCGATATAGGCTGTTGAAGAGAGAGTGGCACAGGGGTCCGCTCCCGTCATACCGAGGGCACGTTCACCCAAGGTGTGTCGGACAGCCTCCCAGCCCGCCCCACAGCGGAACCCTCACTCTCTAGACGAAGCCCCCCTGCCCCGGGGGCTTCGTCGTTTTTGGAGCGCCCTACCCTCGGGGGGGTGCGCCCCGCCACAGCTATCGCCATCATCGTGTTGCTCGCATTGATTGTGATCGCGGGGATCTTCCAGGCCCTCGCAATCATGCGGGCGAGCTGAGGCTCCCAAACGCCACTGCCATTCCCGTCGTCAGTGCAAGGTCTTCATCGGCTCGCGTGCCCCCCACCGCCAGGGCGATGAGACCAGCTGAGTCAACGTGAACGGCCAGCTCGCCATCGGCGACATCTCCGTAGGCCCTGACCCATCGCCCCTGGTGGGTGCTGGCGCCGACTCGCACGACTAACTGATCACCCGGACGCAGTCCGACTAGCTCCAGTTCCTCAGGGCCGACGTTGGTCTCCACATTGCCAAAGACATCGACCCACCAGGCTTCGCCCAGGACCAGAGGAGGTTCCACCCTGGGCAGTGGAAGCAACATCGGAATCAGGGAGGAGAGATCGACCTCGGGACCGAGGTCGGAGAGTTGGGCCTCACCCGCAGCCAGCAGCCCGGCTGCAGGGGCAAAGACGTCCCGGCCGTCAAAGGTTGATCCAGGTCCGGGGATCATGACTTCGGGATTGGTGATCTCATGCACGGCGCTCGCTCCTCCGACCATGGCCACAGCCGGTGAGAGGAGGCCGTTATCCGGACCGACGAAGTAACCGAACTCGGTGGCGACCGCCAGCGGCCGCCGTGAGGTGCCTACCCCCGGATCCACCACGGCCAGCACCACCCCCGGCGGCAGGTATTGGATCGCTCTGGAAAGAGCGAGCGCGCCCGGCCTCACGCCGCCCGGAGGAACCTGATGGGTGATGTCGATGACTACGGACGCGGGGCTGATCCGGTACAGCACGCCTTTGACGACGCCCACGAATTCGTCCTGCAGTCCGAAGTCGGAGAGAAAACTGATAGGCGTAGGCACTGCCTACGAGCATAGGGACGGCAGGTGGGTGGTCTTATGATGCGCGCATGGGCCCAACACCGCACGAGGACGCCGCACGGGAGTTGGCCCTGGCGGAAACGGTGCTGCTGATCGGGGCGATCGACACCGGGAAAACAACCATGGCCCGACGCATCATGCGCCAAGCCCTTGGACTCGGGAAGGAGGTGGGTTACGTAGACGCCGACATCGGCAACACGACCTGTGGTCCACCGTCTTGTACGGGGTTGCGATTTGTGCGGGAGACGGCCGACTTGGAAAACCTGGCAACGGCCGATGGTCTCCACTTTGTGGGTGGTGTCAGTCCCGACCGGCTCGTTTTGCAGCAGGTAATCGGCACCGCCGCCTTGGCGGAGCGAGCCCGCCAGTCCGCTGACCTGGTTGTGATCGACACCACCGGCATCGTCTCGGGCGTGGTCGGTGAAAGCCTCAAGTATCACAAGATGGAGCTGTGTCGACCGGATCGGGTGGTAGCCCTGCAACGGGGGGCCGAGCTTGAACCCGTGGTTGGCATGTTGCGGCGCTTTTTCGGCGCCGATGTGATCAGTCTTCCCGTTGAACCGGACGTGTTTCCTTCCAGCCCGGATGAACGAGCGGCCCGCCGTACCTCCCGCTTTCGTGACGCCTTCTCTCCGCCCCTCGATCGGTGGCGGGTTAAGCCCACCGTGTTTGCACCAACGCTTCCCTCGGGCCTCGACCCGACCCGTCTCGATGGACTCCTAGTCGGGGTTCATGATGAGAACGGACTCTGCCAGGGTCTCGGTTACCTCGAGGTCGACGACGGCACCCTGCGAGTTGTGACCAATCGCGGTGAGGGAATGCAAGGCCTTCGGCTCGGATCATTACGGATCGAACCGTCGACTTTCGCCACCCGGCCCGTGAACCTCCGCGAAGTGATGTTTGGTCTGTGACGCCTGCTTATGCATGCCTCGGCTACAGACTTTTGCGGTCGGGGAGTGTGACGAAGACCATTTCCAGCTCTGATGAACCCGTGACTCGATTTCGATGGCCTTTGCCTGTCGTGTCTTCCGCAAGAAGAATCGTTCCAGGTCCGATCGGTCGCACCTCCCCGTCGGAGCTTTGAATTTCAAGGTCGCCGGACAGGTAGATGGCCAATACCCGCCGTGGTGCCGGATGCCAGTCGCCGACCCAGCCTGGGGGTACGCGCTCAAACCCATACCTGTCCGCTGGCTCAAACGGGGAAAAAAAGACCGGTGGGGTGTTTTCGAAATAGTCGTCGACTTCCTCAAATGGGATATCGACATCCTCGAAATGCGACTCGCCGTCGTCGTCCGAAAACAAGCGAAGAAGCTTCATTCGGGTAGACCCATGTCTCCGACGACTCCGCGCTTCACCATAGACGAGCCGTCAAGAACTGGCGTCGACCACGCAGAATCGATTGCCCTCAGGGTCAGCCAGGATTACATAGTCGGCGTC
>JAICND010000118.1 GCA_025929005.1 Acidimicrobiia bacterium | reverse complement strand
AGGGGTTGAACAGGGCATGACGAACGAAAAGAACCAGGTCATGACGGATGCCGAATGGCGCCAGCGCCTCAGTCCGGAGCAGTACTACGTCTTGCGCCAGGCCGGGACGGAGCAGGCCTTCACGGGTGTCTATTGGGATGCCAAGGATGACGGCATCTACCGGTGCGCCGGATGCGGAGCGGAGCTTTTCGACTCCTCCACCAAGTTCGAATCAGGGACCGGTTGGCCCAGCTTCACCCAGCCGATTGACCCCGATCGGGTTGTGGAAGAAACCGACCGGAGCCACGGGATGATGCGCACCGAGGTCCGCTGCGCCAACTGCGGCGGGCATCTCGGTCATGTGTTCGCTGACGGACCCCGTCCGACGGGTATGCGTTATTGCATGAACTCGGCCGCCCTCAACCTCGAGAACCGCTAAGTCACCGGGGGTTTGAGCGGATCCGCAGATTCCGGATGGCCAGGGTCAGGAAGAACCCGAAGATCGGCAGCACCGCCATCGTTGCCGAGCCGGAGATGTTGGCGTGGTAACTGATGACCAGGCCCAGGGTGACTGAGACGACCCCGATCACCGAGGCCACGGCCATCATCGCGGGAACCCGCCGGACCAGGAGGGCGGCTGTGGCGGGGGGCCCCACCATCAGCCCAAACACCAGGAGCGCGCCGACGGTCCGGAATGAACCAACGATCGCCAACGTGACCAGAACGAGGAGGAGGCCATGGGTGAGACCGGGACGCAGCCCGAGCAGCTCCGCTTTCTCCTCGTTGAAGCTCAGCGCGACGAATCCTCGAAAGAACGTCACGGATAGGACGAGCGCCGTGACAGTCACGAACGCCAGAACTATGAGATCCCCGGAGGTCACCCCCAAGGTGTCACCAAAGAGGATGCCGGTGATGCTGCCCGTGTAGCTGGGAGTGCGCGAGACGAGGATGACGCCGAGGCCAAGCATTCCGGCGAACAGCAGCCCGATACTGGTGTCTTCGGAGAAGGCCGTCTGGCGGTGGACCAGGTTGATGCCACCGATCATCACCAGGGCGGCAGCACTGGCGCCGATCAACGGGTTGAAATCGAACAAGACGGCCAGGGCTACACCCGGGATGACCCCGTGGACCAGAGCGTCTCCTAGAAATGTCATCCCGCGGATCACGACCCATGTACCCACCAGCGACGTGGCCAGAGCGGCCAGCACCCCTCCCAGGAGGGCCCGCTGTTGGAATCCGAGGGCGAACGGCTCGGCCAGCCAGTCCATTACCGGAAGCTACTTCATCCGACGAGCGCGCCTGCGATGAGCCTGGCGTTCGTCAGCAGCATCCCGGCCAAGGTGTCGGCCCCGGATCCCGGGGGACCCAGAGACTCGGTGAAGAGAGTCACCACCCGGGCCTCCTGCCCGAGTTCTGCTGCCACCGCCTCCGCCAGGGCCGCACTGTCGCTCGTTTCGGCAAAGACCACTGCCACTCCAGCTTCTCGCATGATGGCAACCAGTGCGGCCAGTTCGGCGGAGCTGGGCTGATCGAGGGTGGTTGGCCCGGGAATCACCGAGCCGATCACCTCGAACCCGTATCGGTCGGCGAAGTAGCCCAGGGCTTCGTGATTGGTGACCAGCTTGCGGTCGGCCACGGGCACGACCGTAAGGATCTGCTCAATCTCGACATCGGTTGCAGCCATCCTTGCGCTGAACGCCTCAGCCCTGGTTATCCAGTCAACGTCAGTGCGCAAGGCGGCCATGCCGTCGGCGACCAGTTCAGCCGCCCGGGCGACCCGGAGGGGATCCATCCAGACGTGGGGGTCGATCTGGCCCTCTGCCAGGATCATCGGATCAAGGGACTCCCCCACCTCGAGCACGTTTGCACCTTCTGCCACGGCCGAAGCCAGAGCATCTTGCATCCCCTCTTCCAGGCCGAGACCATTGACAATGACCAGGTCGGCGGTCGCCACCAGAGCAGCCTGGCTGGAGGACATCTGAAAGTCATGGGCATCGACGCCCACCGGCATGAGAACCGTTACGTCGGCGTCCTCTCCGACGACTCCGTGAACCACCTGTCCCCAGATGCTGGTGGAGGCCACCACGGTGGTCGTGTCATTGCCGGTGCCGGCTTGACACGACGTCGCCACCAGCAGGGTTGTCACTGGCCAAAGGAGCTTGGGCCAAAGGAGCTTGTGCCAAAGGAGCTTGGGCCAAAACAGCTTCGTTTTCATCGAACTCGCATTGAGAGATAATGAGAATCGTTCTCAACTCAATCTATCAAGGGTGATTCGAGAGTGGCAAACTCGATCTCGTCGATGACAACCAACCCCGCAGTCGTGGCGGAAGGCCTCGTAGTTGGCTATGGCAAACACATAGCCATCGACCGATCGGACTTCGTCATCCCCGCCGGAACCGTGACTGCACTGATCGGTCCGAATGGTTCGGGGAAGTCCACCCTTCTCAGTGCCATCGCCGGCCTCCTGGACCCCATTTCGGGGAGCATCACAGTGCTGGGCGGTAACGGGGACAATCGACGTGTTGCTTACGTGCTGCAGGCGACCAAGGTGAACGAGGTGCTGCCCATCACGGTGCAGGAGGTCGTGACGATGGGGCGTTACTCCACGACGGGGCCGTGGCGGAGGCTAAGCCGCGGCGACCGCGGGGCAGTCGCCGATGCCATGTCAAGGATGGGAATCGTCGATCTGGCCGATCGTCATCTGGGCGAACTCTCCGGGGGTCAGAGGCAGAGGGTCTTTGTGGCCCAGGGTTTGGCACAGGAGCATGATCTATTGCTGCTGGACGAACCTCTGACAGGGCTGGATCTGGTTTCGGCCCAGGCCATCGACCGTGTGATCCACGACGAGCCGGCCCGCGGATGCACCTTGGTGATGACAACTCACGACCTGGCCGAGGCCAGGATGGCTGACTATGTCATTCTATTGGCGGGCCGGGTGGTAGCAGCGGGACTACCCGACGATGTTCTCAGCGTTGAACACCTAACCGCCGCGTACGGATCCAGCCTGCTCCACACCGATGGTGAGAGTGTGTTCATTGACGACCCGGCCCATCGCCCTGTTCCTGGTCGGCATGTGCATCGCGAAATGACGATCCACGTCGAACCACCCGACGCCGGTCTTCACGGTCCCGATTGAACGACCGAGTCAGTCCGCGCCTTCGACAATGTTCGGATGGCCGTCAAGACCACCCACCCACCGAAGACACGAGTTAGCGTCTCGGCGGTTATTCGTTGCGCCGCCAGGGCAGCCAGCGGTGCCAGCACTGCTCCGCTCAATGAGAGCCAGCCAACGACCCGCCAGTCGATGTGATGGTGGCGTTGGTTGACCCGGGTGGCGGCGATGGCGGTGAAGAGGATGGCGAGCAGCGAGGTGCCCTCGGCCGTGTGCTGACCGAGACCCAACAGATAGACCATGGCCGGAACCATGATCACGCCTCCCCCGATTCCTGCCAGCCCCGAGGCGATTCCGGCCAGACCGCCGACCAGTACCGCAACTAGGTACGAGCCCGGCGCCTCGATGAGGAGATTGCCGGAGGTGTCTCCTCCTACGATCAGCAGCCGAATCCCGACGGCCAGCAGAAAGAAGCCGAAAATCCACGCCAGGGTGGTGCCAGACATGCGGCTGGACCAGCGAGCCCCGAGGGTGCCTCCGATCAGCCCACCTGCTCCAAGACTCAATCCGACACCGATGTCGATTGCCCCTGATATGGCGAAGCCGATGGCTCCCGTCGTGGCGACCAACAGGATGGTGGCGAGCGAAGTGGCGTTGGCACGATGCCGGTTAAAGCCGAGGCTGACCAGGGCAGGAACCATGATGATGCCGCCCCCCACCCCGAGCAGCCCTGCCAGCACTCCGGTTGCGGCCCCGATCGCCAAGACGGAGGCCACCGAGGCATGCGGATGCGGCTCGGTCACCCCCCCACCAGCCAACATGCGGCTTCGTGCCCGGCAGCACCCGTGGGCATCAAACGGGGGTCGTCCACCCGACAACGGTCGAAGACCTCCGGGCAGCGGGGGTTGAAGCGACATCCCGCTGGAATCCGACCCGGGTCGGGAGTCTCACCGGTGAGGATGATGCGGGGCTTGCGCTGGGTGGGATGGGGGACCGGGACCACCGACAACAACGCCCGTGTATAGGGATGGGAAGGAGTCGTGAGGACTGAGAGAGTGGGTCCGGTCTCCACGATCCTCCCCAGGTACATGACCGCGATCCGGTCGCTGTAAGCCGCTACGGTCGACATGTCGTGGGTGATCATCACGACGGCGATGCCCTGGTCGCGGGCCAACGAGGCGAGCAGGTTGAGGATGTCGGCCCGGATCGAGACATCAAGCATCGAAACCGGTTCGTCGGCGACGAGTACATCCGGCTCCAACGAGAGGGCGGAGGCGATGACGACTCGCTGTCGCTGCCCTCCCGACAACTCATTAGGACGCACGTTGAGATAGCGCTCCGGTGGCCGCAGCCCGGCCCTCTGCAGGGCGGTGGCCACCCTGGCGGTGAGTTCGATCCCGGTGGCCACTTTGTGCACCTGGAGGGGCTCGGCAACGATCTGGCCCACCGTCATCCGCGGATTGAGTGACTCATAAGGATCCTGAAAAACCATCTGCATCTTCCGACGGGACCGGCGCAGCTCGCCTCCATTGAGGGTGGCCACGTTCTCACCGCGCACCAGAACCCGGCCAGCGCTGGGAGACAACAGACCCATGATCACGTTGGCCGTGGTGGTCTTCCCGCACCCTGACTCACCTACCACTGCCAAGACTTCTCCCGGGCGCAGCTCGAGACTGACCTCATCGACCGCGCGCACATCACTGAGGGGCCTGCGGGCGATCACATCAACGATCGATCGGGGTCGGGCAAAGGTCACCGAAACCTCATCGAGTCGGAGGACCGGATCACCCACGAGAAGCTCCCACGGGCTGGTCAAGCAGGAAACATGCCGCCTCCCACCGATCGCCGATCGGATAAGCCGGAGGCTTTTCAATATGACAACGCTCGAAGGCATAAGGACAACGGGGAGCGAAACGGCACCCGGGTGGCAGCTGGTCGGGGCGCGGTGGAGAACCGGGAATCGAGATGAGCGGTCGATCCGGTTCCGCCAAGTCGGGGAACGCCTCCAACAGCAGCTTTGTGTAGGGGTGTTTCGGGGCAGCGAACACCTCTGCCACCGGACCTTGTTCGGCGACGATGCCCCCGTACATGACCACGACCCGGTCACAGGTCTCTGCCACCAGGGCCAGGTCATGGGTGATCAGGACCATGCCCATCTCGAGCTGACCTCGCAATCGAACCAGCAGCTCCATGACCTGGGCCTGGATCATGACGTCGAGAGCCGTCGTGGGTTCATCGGCGACGATGACCTCGGGGTCGCAGGCCAGGGCCAGGGCGATCATCGCTCGTTGTCGCATTCCACCCGAGAATTGGTGCGGATACTCCGACCCGCGGTCTTCGTCGATCCCGACCATTTCCAACAGTTCGCCCGCATGGCGGCGTGCTTCGGACTGTCCCGTCTCGGCGTGGGTTCGAACGGCTTCGATGATCTGATCTTCGATGCTCCGGACCGGGTTGAGGGCGTTCATGGCTCCCTGGAACACGAGCGCCATCCGGGTCCATCTGGTCGCCCGAAGACTGT
>JAICND010000355.1 GCA_025929005.1 Acidimicrobiia bacterium | reverse complement strand
GGCCGACGATGGCGAGATCCTCGCCATCGTCGGCCCCAATGGCGCTGGGAAGAGCACGCTCCTCAAGCTGATCGTTGGCCTGGAGCGACCAACGAGAGGTCTCATTACCTTCGCCGGTAATGACATCACCCGTTCACCCACCTTTCGGGTGCGGCGAGCTGGCATCGCCATGGTGCAACAGACCCCTCGTTCCTTTCCGACGATGACCGTCCTGGAGAACGCGGCTCTCGGGGCCCTATTCGGCCGGACCAACGGATATCAGTCTGAACAGGAAGCCTTGGAACTTGCTGGCGAGGCTCTGTCGTTCGTCGGTCTGGGGGACCGCGGCACTCATGACGTTGCCAGCCTCAACCTCCACGAGCAGCGGTTCTTGGAGCTGGCCAAAGCTTTGGCCGGACGACCCCGGGTCCTCATCCTCGATGAGGTGATGGCCGGACTCAACGAGAGCGAGCTCGAGGCTTCAGTGAAGATGGTCCGAGCGATCCGCGACCGTCACGAAGTGACAGTGATCTGGGTAGAACACGTGATGAAGGCGGTCGTGAGCCTGGCAGAGCGGGTGGTGGTACTCAACTTCGGGAAGGTGCTGACAGAGGGCACACCAAGGGATGTGATGCGAGACCCGGCGGTTATCGAGGCTTATCTGGGCGAGCGCGGCCGGCATGCTTGAGGTCAGTGGTCTCGCCGCCGGGTACAACGGCAACAACGTCGTCCACGACGTGTCTTTTCATGTCAACGAGGGCGAGGCTGTGATGATTATCGGCTCCAATGGGGCCGGAAAGACCACCCTCTTCCGCGCCATCTCTGGACTGCTTGTCCGGTCGGCCGGTGAGGTCGTGTTCCAAGGCAAAGCCATCTCCGGACTGCCAGCCCAACGGATCGTGCGCCACGGCCTGGGGTTCGTCCCGGCCGAGCGTCACCTGTTTCCCCGAATGACGGTGGACGACCACCTCTATCTCGGTGCCTATCCCGGACGTCCGGACCCGGAGACGATGTCGATCGTTCTTGATCTTTTCCCCCGTCTTGCCGAGCGCCGGCGCCAGCGGGCTGGGACACTGAGCGGCGGGGAGCAGCAGATGCTGGCGGTGGGGCGAGCGTTGATGTCACAGCCCCGCCTGCTCGTTCTCGACGAGCCTACGACCGGTCTAGCGCCCAAGCTTGCCGCCGAGGCCTACGATGCTTTGGCGATGCTTCGTGGTCGTGGCCTGACCGTCCTCGTAGCCGAGCAACAGGTGCCGTTGGCCATGGCTCTCAGCGACCGTGGATACGTCCTTGAGAACGGCATGATCCGCATGGAGGGGTCATCGGCGGAGCTGGCTGAGAACCCCGACGTTCAGCGCTCCTACCTGGGGCTGGTGTGAGGGCCACCATCGTTGACGGGCTGGCGCTTGGCCTTCGATTCGGCCTCCTCGCCGCGGGTCTTACCCTCGTGTACGGCCTCGGCGGAGTGCTCAACCTTGCCTACGGCCAGATGGCGGTCGTCTCCGCAATGGTGGTGCTCTTTGGTATGGACGCTGGCTTTGGCGCTCTGCCTTCGATCGGCATGGGTTTGGTGGCCGGGGCGTTCCTGGGGCTGGTATTCGACCTCACCCTCCTCCGCCCTGTATATCGTCGTCAGGGCGAGTCAAGAGTGCTGCTCAGCCTCCTGCTCTCGCTAGGTGCGGCATTCATGGTCGATGGCTACCTCGCCTGGCGCTATCCGTTTCGCAGTCTCACCATTCAGGTTGCGGGTGGACCTATGAGTGTCGTCGGCGTTCGCGTGGGTCGGGGCGTTGTAGTGGCATCCGGGATCACCATCGTGGTACTCGCTTCGCTGTTCGTCCTGTTTCGCTTCACCGGCCTGGGCAGGGCGATTCGTTCGGTGATCGAAGACGAGCAAGGCGCCCAGCTGGTAGGAATCAGTCCGCGCCGAATGCTCCGCTTCATGCTGATCATGAGCGGGGTCTTAGCGGCGATTGTCGCCGTGACACAGGCGATGGTGCGGCCGGTCACAGTGACCACCGGGTTCGAGCTGACCGTCTTCGCCCTTATCGTCACCGTCGTCGGAGGTCTGGGCAGCTTTTCCGGAGCCTTCCTGGCAGGTCTCGGCCTCGGCATCATCTGGAGCTTTGCCGCCACTCACATCGGGAGTTTCATGTCGCTGGTGATCCTCCTCGGTGCCGCTGCCATCACCATCCTCATCCGCCCCTCCGGGCTTCTGGGAGTCAAGGAGTGAGCGACGGCTTCGCCATGGCCACTGGCACCTCCGACGTCGGAGGTGTGGAGCGGCGCGCATCCCGGTCACTGATACCCCTGATCGTGCCCATCGTGGCGGTTGGGGCGGTCTTGGCTCTTGTCCCTCTCTGGGTGGGCGAGTCCAGGGTGTTGATGCGGGTCGCTGTCCGGGGCCTGGCCTTTGCCAGCTACGCCATCGGCTTCAACCTGATTTTTGGGAGCACCGGCCAGCTCTTTTTGTGCGTCGGTGCCCTCGCCGGGGTCGGCGGCTATGGCGCAGCACTCCTCGCCGACGAAGCCGGATGGCCGCTCCTTCCAAGCATCGTCGCTGCGGTGGTCATCGCTGGCCTCGTCGGAGGCTTGCTCAGCTACATCGCAGTTCGTCGCTCGCTCGGTGTCATCTTCACCGGCATCGTCACCCTCATCTTCTCGTTGACCTTCTTGAACGTGGTTCATCAAATCGGAGGCGACGCTGGTTTCGCCATCGAGTCCGGTGAGGACACTTTCCTCCGGAGCGCGACTCCCTCCTATTACCTGATGTTGGGATTGGTGCTCGTCTGCTTACTGGT
>JAICND010000257.1 GCA_025929005.1 Acidimicrobiia bacterium | reverse complement strand
TGTCGCGGAGCACCCCGTGCTGATGAATCCCCGACTCGTGTGCGAAAGCGTTGCGTCCCACGACCGCCTTGTTGTACTGAACCGGGTCACCGGTCAGCCGGGAGACGAGCCGGGAGGTGTCATAGAGCTGGGTGGTGTCGACTCCGAGTTCCACGCCAAAGACGTCCTGTCGGGTCTTGATGGCCATCACCACTTCCTCGATCGAGGTGTTGCCCGCTCTTTCTCCGATCCCGTTGATGGCCCCTTCGATCTGGCGGGCTCCGGCGGCGATCGACGACAGAGAGTTGGCGACCGCCAGTCCGAGATCGTTGTGGCAATGAACCGACATCACCACATCGTCGCGGCGTCCTTTGACTTCCTGGAACACCCGGTCGAGCAACGGAACGAAGTCGGTCGGCGTGGCAAAACCGACCGTGTCGGGGATGTTGATGGTGGTAGCACCGGCCTCAACGGCCGCCCGGCAGACGGCGATCATGAAGTCGGGGTCGGAGCGGGTGGCATCCTGTGGTGAGAACTCGACATCGTCGGTGTAGGTCCGCGCCCGTCGCACTCCCTCGATCGAGGCTGTCATGACCTCCTCGGGGGTCATACGGAGCATCTTCTCCATGTGGATCGGTGAGGTGGACATGAAGACGTGGATGCGGAACCGCTCGGCCGCCTTGAGGGCGTCGTAGGCACGGTCGATGTCGTCGGGATGGGCGCGGGCCAATGACGCGATGACCGGACCTTTGACACCCGCTGCGATTCGTGAGACGGCCTCGAAGTCCCCCGGGGAGGAAGCCGCAAACCCGGCCTCGAGAATGTCGACCCGGAGCCGGGCGAGCTGGTGGGCAATGGCGACTTTCTCGTCGGGGGTGAGGGCGATTCCGGGGGCCTGTTCGCCGTCGCGAAGGGTGGTGTCGAAGATGACGAGGCGGTCGTTCATGGGGCTTCCTTGGGGGCAAGGAAGGGCATCATCCCGCGCAGTTCCCGACCGACTACTTCGATTGGGTGCTTGCGGTTGGCGGCTCTCTGTTCGAGCAGGAAAGGCGCTCCCTCTCGCGCTTGGGCCAGCCACTCGTTGGCAAAGGCGCCCGACTGAATCTCGCCCAGGACCTTGCGCATCTCGGCTCTGGTCTCATCGGTGATGATGCGCGGGCCGCGTGTGTAGTCGCCGTATTCGGCGGTGTCGGAGACGGAGTAACGCATCCAGGAAAGCCCGCCTTCGTAGAGAAGGTCGACGATGAGTTTCAACTCGTGGAGCGTTTCGAAGTAAGCCGATTCAGGCTGATAACCCGCCTCGACCAGGGTCTCGTAGGAAGCTTTGATCAAGGCGGAGACGCCACCGCACAGGATCACCTGTTCTCCGAATAAGTCGGTCTCGGTTTCTTCTTTGAAAGTTGTCTCGAGAACGCCTGCCCGCGCACCCCCTATGGCTTGGGCGTAGGACAAGGCCAGCGGCAGGGCGGTTCCGGTCGCATCCTGATGCACCGCCACCAGACAGGGCACACCGCTGCCCTCGGTATATGTCCGCCGCACCAGGTGGCCGGGGCCTTTGGGAGCGACCATCGCCACGTCGACTCCTTCGGGCGGCGTGATGGCTCCGAAGTGGATGTTGAACCCGTGTGCGAAGAACAAAGCGTTGCCGGTGGCCAGATGTTGCTCGATCTCGGCTCGGTAGAGGTCACCCATGTGCTGGTCGGGTACAAGCATCATTGTGAGATCGGCCCATTCGGCCGCCTGGTCGGGGTCGAGGACGGTGAGGCCGGCCGCTTCGGCCTTGCCTTTGCTGGCCGACGACGACCGCAGCCCGACCGCAACCTCCACTCCCGACTCTTTGAGATTCAAGGCGTGCGCATGGCCCTGGCTTCCGTAGCCGATCACGGCCACCCTGCGGGTTTGAAGGAGCGTGGGGTCGCAGTCAGCGTCGTAGTAGATGGTTGCCATTGACAAGACTCCTTGGGTCAGTTGACGGCCCGCAACCGCACCGGACGACCCTTCGGTTCCCGGGCTAGCGCCACCCTTCCGGACTTGACCAGTTCGATCAACCCGTATGGCCTGATGAGCTCGAGAAAGTCGTTGACCTTGCGGGGGTCGCCAGCAATCTGAAACGTGATCGAGTTGTGACCCACGTCAACGGCGATGGCGTCAAAGATGGCCGCGATCTCGAGGATCTCTCCCCGCTTGCCGGGTCCCCCCGCCACCCTCACCAGCATGATCTCGCGCTCGATGGCCACCGATTGGTCGTACTCGGAGATCCGGACCACATTTACCAGTTTGTGAAGCTGCTTTTTCACCTGCTCGACCTCTGGAGCATCAACCACGATGGTCATCCGCGACATGCCCTCTTCGTGCGAGGGTCCGACCGCCAGCGAGTGAATGTTGAAACCGCGTCTGGCGAGGAGAGACGAAACCCTGGCCAGCACACCTGGTTTGTCTTCGACGATGACTGAGAGAGTGTGATTCATGGCAGGTCGCTCGCGGGGGAAATGACCCGTTCGGTCGGGCCGAGGATGACCTCGTCGTTAGAACCGCCGGCCGGGACCATCGGGAAGACCATCTCGTCGCGATCCACGACCATCTCCACCACCACCGGGCGGTCGTCGATAGCCAGGGCTTTTTCCAGGGTGGGGCCGACCTCATCGGGAGTTTCGGCCCGCAGCCCTGCACAACCCATCGCTTCAGCCAGCTTTGGATAATCGATGACGTCACCGAGCAGGGAGGCCGAGAACCGGCTGTTGAAGAACAGCCGCTGCCATTGCTTCACCATCCCGTGAGCACCGTTGTTGATGACAGCGATCTTGACCGGGATCTTCTCGACCGCGGCGGTGATCAGTTCGTTGAAGGTCATCTGGAAACAACCGTCGCCATCGATTGCGAAGACCAACTCGTCCGGAGTCCCGGCTTTGGCTCCTATGGCTGCCGGCACCGCGAAACCCATTGTTCCCAAGCCACCCGAGTTGATCCAACGCCGTGGTTCTTCGAATCGCCAGAATTGGCTGGTCCACATCTGGTGCTGGCCGACCCCTGCCACGATCGTGGCGTTGCCTCCGGTGAGCCGGTAGAGCTCCTCGACCACGAACTGGGGCTTGATGGCACCGTCGGGGGACTGGTCGTAACGGAGGGGAAAGTCTTTCTGCCAGCGATGCACTGTTTCGACCCATGCGGTGCGGTCGGGTGATTCCCTTTGGCCCCACGCCTCGATAAGTTGCTCCAACACTCTCCGGGCGTCTCCCACGATGGGTACGTCGGCTGTTCTGACTTTGCCGACTTCAGCCGGATCCACATCGATGTGGATGACCTTGGCGTGGGGAGCAAAGAACTTGGGATTGCCGGTGACCCGGTCGTCGAAGCGGACTCCCACTGCGATCAACACATCCGATTTCTGGATGGCAGTAATGGCTGTGTAGGTCCCGTGCATCCCGGGCATGCCCATCGCCAGCGGATGGCTGTCGGGGAATCCGCCCCGACCCATGAGAGTGGTGGTGACGGGAGCGCCCGTCAGTTCGGCGAACCG
>JAICND010000262.1 GCA_025929005.1 Acidimicrobiia bacterium | reverse complement strand
TCGCCGGGAGCCAGCCTTCCCCCGCATGTCGTGTCGAGAAGCTCGAACGCACCAGTGTCATCGGCGAGGGCGACTGTGAATGGCACCACTCCCTTTCCGTTGTTGGTGACGACTATCTCCCCCGCGGACTCCGACTCGAGCAGAAGAGGGGACGGGTCAGAAACCAATACCAACGGAAGTATCAGTTCGAACGTGACGTCATCGATAACCAGGAGGCTCATGAACCTTCGGGCGTCGCTCCACCGGATCTCCACAGCCCTGATCCGACCTTCGGGGTCACTCACCTCGAGCAGGTGAGACACCGGTACCGGAGAACCGGGCGCCAGGACTACGTCGTTGTCGACCAGGCGTTGACCATTGGCGTCGAAAGCGACAATGAGCACAGGAGGCGCGTCGGCGAGTCTTCCGTTATAGCCCACGACGACCGACACACTTCGCTGGGCGGACTCAAACCTGATCCGAAACGGCGTCGTGCAGAATTCCTCGGAGTAGCACATCTCAAGGGCGTTGCGCCCGGAGCTGGCGAAGGCCTCCCCGTACTCCAGAACTGTCCCACCGTCGAACCGAATGCCCCGTTCGATGTAGAAGTCGGGATCAATGTCCCTGCCAGCAGGATGGTCCTCAAAATTGATGACTTCCGTGCTCTGCCCACTTGCCGGTGACCCAAGGGTCATCGGTATAGCCGCGGCCAGTACAGCAGCCACCAGAAGTGTCACCCTCCTCATGAGAGGTCGCGCAATTTTGACAGCCGCTCCACCGCCTCCCGCAACGTGTCCTCGTCCTTGCAGAAGGCGAATCGGACCAGATCGGATCCTTCCTTCTTGTCGTGATAGAAGGCCGAGGGGGGAATGGCGGCGACCCCCACCTCGTCGATGAGCCTGCTCACGAAAGAGACATCGTCTTCTTGTCCAAAGCGTCGGTGATCGGCCAGCATGAAGTAGGTGCCCTCGGGTACGAAGACCTCGAACCCGACCTTGTCGAGGCCTTCGACGAGGAGGTCGCGTTTGTTTCGATATGACCGGGTGAGCTCGTGGTAATAGGACAATGGTGCGGCCAACGCCTGGGCCGCTGCATGCTGAAGAGGGGTCGCCGTTGCAAAGGTCAGGAACTGATGTGCCGCCCGCACCCCTGCGGTGAGATGTGCGGGCGCCACCGCCCACCCGATCTTCCACCCCGTCAATGAGAACGTCTTCCCCAACGAGGAGAGTGTGACGGTCCGATCCCACATCCCCGGGAGGGCCGCCAGGGAGAGGTGCTCACCCTCGTAGACCATGTGCTCGTAAACCTCGTCGCTGATGGCAACGAGGTCGTGGCGTCGGCAGAGATCGGCGACAGTCTCCAACTCACCACGGCTGAAAACCCGACCGCTCGGATTGTGGGGAGTGTTGACGACGATCACCCTGGTGTTTGGTGTTACCGCCGCCTCGAGGGCGGCGGCGGTCAAATCGAAGGTCGGAGGGCGGAGGGTTACATAGCTCGGCACCCCTCCGCCCAGGGCGACTCCAACCGGATATGAGTCGTAGGTCGGCTCGATCAGAATCACCCCGTCGCCAGGATCGAGGAGTCCGAGAAAGCTGGCAGCAAGAGCTTCGGTGCAGCCCGAAGTCACAGTCACATTGGCCAATGGCGTGACTGCGATGCCGGTGAAGTCGGAGAACTTGGCAGCGATAGCTTGGCCGAGCTGTGGTATCCCGGCTGATGGCGCGTACTGACCGTGCCCGCTTCTGATGGCGTCGATCGCCGCTTCCTTGACGAAGTCAGGGCCGTCGAAGTTGGGGAACCCCTGTCCGAGGTTGATGGCCCCGGTTTCCACGGCCCGGCGGGTGATCTGGGTGAAAACGGTTGCCCCAAAAGGGGCCAGGCGCCGGGAAACTCGCATCGAGGGGTGATTATTCCTTGTCCAGACCGAGCCGATACTCTCACCGCAGATGTTTCCCCCCGTAGCCGATCGCCGCTCCGCGGCCCGCACCCTGCACAACGAGACCGTGACCGATGACTACGGCTGGCTGCGAGATCGTGACGATCCCTCCGTCCTGGCTTACTTGGAAGCCGAAAACGCATTTACCACTGCCGCCACCGCCCACCTGGATGAGCTTCGCCAAGCCATTTTCGAGGAGATCAAGAGCCGGGTTCAGGAGACCGACCTGTCGGCGCCAGCCCGACGGGGTGACTGGTGGTATGCCCGCCAGACCGAAGAGGGCAGCCAGTATCCGAAGTTCGTCCGCTGGTCGGGTAGCCCGGAAGGACCCGGGGAGGTTCTTCTGGACCAAAACGCCCTGGCCGCGGGCCATGGCTTCTGCGATGTGGGTGTCGTGAGTGTCAGCCCCGACCAAACCCTGCTCGCTTATTCCGTTGACCTCACGGGAAATGAGGACTTCACCCTTCGGTTTCGACATCTCGAGACCGGCGAGGATTTCACCGAGGCTCTGACCTCGACTTATTACGGCGGGGCCTGGTCGGCCGACAACGATTACTTCTTCTACACGACCATCGACCACGCCCATCGACCCTATCGGCTATGGCGGCATCGATTGGGCACCGAACAGGCTGCCGACGTTCTCGTCTACGAAGAGCGCGACGAGCGTTTCTACCTCGATCATGTCGGCACCACCCGGGACGATCGCTATGTGCTGATACCGGCCGAGAGTTCGGTCACATCCGAGGTGTGGATCATTCCCACGGAAGAGCCCACTACCGAGGCACGGGTGCTGTTCTCGCGTACGCACGGTGTCCGCTACGTAGCGGAGCACAAGTCGGGCCGATGGCTGATCGTCACCGACCGAGACGCTCCCAACAACCAGGTGGTCTCGTATCCGATCGACGACTTGAGCACTGGCGAGGTCATCGTCGCCCACGATCCCGATGCCAAGGTGGCCCGGGTACTTCCGTTTGAGCGTCACCTCGTACTGGTCGGGCGCAAAGATGGACTTCCGGTGGTGACGGTAAGGCCCGATGGCGGGTCACCGTTCGACATCACTTTCGAAGAGCCGTCGTACCAGCTCAAGATCGGCGAGAACCTTGAGTACGACACGAACTCGTTACGGGTTGCTTACGAGTCGTATCTCACTGCTCCCCGCATCATCGACGTCGACCTTGACACCGGCCGGCAGGCAGTGGTGAAAGAGACCGAGGTTCCCGGCGATTACGACCCCGAACGGTACGAGCAGTCGCGTATGTGGGCCGTTGCCGCCGATGGGGTGCGGGTGCCGATCTCGCTTGTGCAGGCCAAGGGTTTGAAGTTGCCGGCGCCGCTGCTGCTCTACGGTTACGGAGCTTACGAGTCGGTGGTCGACCCGTGGTTTTCTCCGGCCCGGATCTCGTTGCTTGATCGTGGCGTCGTCTATGCGATTGCCCATGTTCGAGGTGGCGGCGAGATGGGCCCACGTGTCGCCGCCGCCGCGGAACACGCTCGCCACCACGTAGACAACCGGGGCGGCGAGGAGCACGCCGACGCC
>JAICND010000054.1 GCA_025929005.1 Acidimicrobiia bacterium | reverse complement strand
GTGGAACCCTGGAAACGGCAGCGTGGCGAAGTCGACCGCCTTTGGTCGGTCGGGACCCTTGACCCGCAACCAGCCTTCGCCTCTCTCCACATCGCAGCCCGCTTCCTCGAGCTTTTTGAGTTCCATGCGCAGATGAGCCGGCTGGCACCCCGTCACCGTCACGTCCCCGCCTGAAATGGCGGCGGCCATGGCGAAGGTTCCTGCCTCCACCCGGTCAGGGATGATTCGGTGGTCGGCTGGTTTGAGCTCCGAACCTGTGACATGGATGAGCGCGGTGCCCGCCCCCGAAACGGTTGCCCCCATCGCCACCAGGTGATCGGCCAGGTCAGCGATCTCAGGCTCGCGGGCTGCGTTGACGATTGTGGTGACCCCGCTAGCGAGTGCTCCAGCCAGCATCAGGTTCTCGGTCGCCCCCACAGATGGGAACGGCAGCTCGATTTCGGCCCCCCTTAAACCGGTGGGAGCCTTCCCCTCCAACACGCCGTGGACGAGCTGGAAAGAAGCTCCCATCCGGCGCAGCCCATCAAGGTGCATGTCGATCGGCCTGGCACCGAGGTCGTCACCGCCCGGAAGAGCCACCAGCGCCTTGCCACACCGGGCCAGGAGGGGACCGAGGACCACGATCGACGCTCGCATCTGACGAACAAGCTCGAGGGGCGCTTCGGGCCGGAGCTGATCGGGGACGACGATGGCCGTCCCCCCATTGGCTACCTGGAAGTTGCAGCCCATGTGAGAGAGAAGTTCGCCCATCAGCATCACGTCGGCGATGCGGGGGACCTCGGACAGGCAATGGCGCCCCGGTGCGAGCAGGGCAGCCGCCATGTGCTTCAGAGCGGCATTCTTGGCGCCGCCAACCCTTACGGTTCCACGCAGCTGAGTGCCACCCTCGACCGTGATCTCGGGCATCGGCCAAGTTTACGGGCAAGCCGGCCCGCTACCCTCGCCACCGATGAGGATCGCCCTCGCCGCCGACCACGCCGGCTTCGAGCTCAAGGACCATCTGGCCAAGGTGCTGGCCAACGCCGGTCACGCCGTCTACGACTTCGGGACCCACAACAGCGACCCGGTCGATTACCCGGACGTTGCCGCCACGGCGTCAGCGGCTGTCATGGATGGCCGCGCCGAACGGGCCGTTGTCATCTGCGGTTCCGGGGCCGGAGCCTGTGTGGCCGCCAACAAGATCAAGGGAATCCGGGCGGGTGTGGCCCATGACACCTACACCGCTCACCAGATGGTCGAACACGACGACGTCAACGTTCTCTGCCTGGGCTCGCGGGTCATCGGTGAGAAGCTGGCCGAAGAGGTGACCCTCGCCTTTGTCGCCGCCGAGTTCTCCAACGAGGAGCGCCACCGCCGCCGGGTGCGGAAGATAAGAGATTTAGAGGGCTAATCCCATCCCGTTCTTGCGTGGAAATGCCGTCAGAAATGACGGCATTTCTACGCCGGAACGGGATCGGAAGCAGCCCCGACCGGATTCGAACCGGCGTTTCCGGCTTGAAAGGCCGGCGTCCTGGGCCTCTGGACGACGGGGCCAGAGTCCCGGCATGCTACCGAGGGTGGCCAGGTGCTCCGAGTCGTTCAATAGCCGCGCGCAGCCGGTCGATCGTGCGTTGCCGCCCGAGAACAGCCAGCGACTCGAACAAGGGAGGGCTGACCGAAGAACCGGTCACAGCCACGCGCAGCGGCTGCAGACCCTGGCGAGCGTTGATGGCGAGATCCTCCAGCATTGACCGCAAGGCCGCCTCGATCGACTCCGACTCCCAAATGTCGATCTTTTCTAGTCGGTCCACCGCGTCTGCCAGGACATCGGCTGTCCCCTCGACCATCACCTTGGTCCACGCCTCCGGGTCGATATCGAAGTGCTCCGAGAACAGCCAAGCGACCTGTCCTGGCGCCTCAATGAGAAGTTTGGTTCGCTCCTGGACCAGCGGGGCGATCGTTGAGAATCGTGCACGCTCCGAATCGTTCAACCTCCGGCCCAGGCTCGCCTCGACCTGCGGCATCACCCTTTCGATGAAGTCGGCCGGTGCCAATGCGCGTATGTATTCGCCATTGAGCCAGGCCAGCTTCTCCAGATCGAAGATGGCGGGGTTCTTGGATACCCGGTCCAGATCGAAGGCCGCGATCGCTTCGTCGCGGGTGAAGATGGTCCGCTCCGAGTCGAGGGACCATCCGAGCAGGGACATGAAGTTGAGCATCGCCTCCGGCAGGTATCCACCCCGGCGATACGCGGCCAGCGACGTATCGCCGTGTCGCTTGCTGAGCTTTTTGCCGTCAGGACCGAACAGCAACGGGAGATGGGCGTAGACGGGTGGGGTCCCCCCCAGGGCGCGGCTGAGCAGGATGTGTTTGGGGGTAGAAGGCAACAGATCCTCGCCCCTGATGACATGCGAGATCTCGTACTCAACGTCATCCAGCGTTGAAGCCAGGTGATAGGTAGGAAGGCCATCGGAGCGAAGGATGACGAAGTCGTCGACGGTCTCCGGTTCAAAACGCATGGCGTCCCGAACAACATCCTCGAACTCGATCGGCCGATCCTGGGGAACCGAGAATCTGATTGCCCCTGCCCGAACAGGTTCGGCCGGTTGGCGAATGTAGAAGTTCGGGTGCCGCTTTTCGGCCTGCGCCCGCGTCCGCAGCTCCTCCAACTGCTCCGGTGTGCGGTCGTCGTAGTAGGCCAAGCCCCTATCCACCAGATCGTGGGCAGCGTCCCGATAGCGACCAAATCGGTCCGACTGGCGATAGCTGCCGTGCGGGCCCCCCACCTCGACACCCTCATCCCAATCCAGCCCCAACCATCGAAATCCTTCGAGGATGTCGACTTCGTACTCGCGTAGTGACCGTTCGACGTCTGTGTCGTCGATCCGAACGATAAAGGTCCCCTTGTGGTGACGGGCGAACAGCCAATTGAACAGCGCGGACCTGACATTGCCGACATGGATCAAACCCGTTGGTGAGGGAGCTATCCGAACCCGGACGCTCACCTGCGCACGACCTGGTTGGCCAAAGTGCCGATTCCGTCGATTTCGACCTCCATGAGGTCTCCCGGCTCGACCGAGCTGATCCCCGATGGCGTCCCGGTGAGGATCACATCGCCGGGAAGGAGAGTCATGACTCGCGAGATGAACTCGAAGAGTTCGGCAACGCCAAACACCATGTCCGAGGTGAAGCCGGCCTGACGCACATCCCCGTTCACCCGACAGATAACGGCAAGGCGTTCGAGCGGGTCGAGTTCGGTTTCGATCACCGGCCCTAGCGGGCAAAAGGTGTCAAAGCCTTTCCCCCGGGTCCACTGACCATCCTTTCGCTGCAAGTCGCGAGCAGTGACGTCGTTGGCGGCCGTGTACCCGAAGATGAACTGCCCTGCATCCTCAGCTGCCACGTTTCGGGCCACGCGTCCTACCACCACCGCTAGCTCGGCTTCATGCTGAACGTTGTGGGAATCGGGGGGATAGACGACCGGAACGTCCGGACCGATGACCGCTGTTGCAGGTTTCAGGAAGATGATCGGCTCCTCGGGGACCTCGGCTCCCATTTCGTCCGCATGCTCTGCGTAGTTCCGGCCAACCGCGACCACCTTCGTTGGAATGACCGGGGAAAGCAGCTGCACCACCTCCCAAGGAACCATGGTTTCGGTGGCTTCCCAGGCAACGAACGGTGAGCCTTTGTAGACCGTGACCCCCGCCGCCTCTGCGAGCCCATAGGCGATGTCGTGACCGGTTTTGAAACGAACGATCTTCATCGAACGCTGATCAACGGCTCAACAAACGGCGAATGCGTCGCACCCCCGACGGCTTCGCAGACAACAACTCGGGACCGATCTCGACCAGGGCGAGTTTCCCGGTACCTTCTCGTGGGCAGCCGTCTCCAGCCAGCGGTTTCTTTGCGATTCCAACTCCGGGGCAGCACCCTCTCCCAGGCCCAGAATCTCTTTGGCCGTTTCGAGGTCCTCCATGATCGGTGCTCGGCCGTACAAGGAAGCTCGAGCCCCCATCAGGGTTGCCATCAGCTTCTCCAGAAGAGGAGTCCGGCCCGGAAGATCTCCCTCAGCGACCAGCTTGATCGCCCATCCCTGGTCGGGCCCCGGTGTCCCAAACGCTCCGCCCCACCGCATCTGTTCAGGTGAAGTGATGTCTCCCGGGCGAGTTGCTCGCCAGCGGCGGGCCGGGCCGGGCTCTGGTACAGCTCGGGGGCGGTCGGCGGGACCGACTTCGACGTTGGGCTGTTGTCCCATCAGACGAAGGTCAACCAGTGGCGGAACTCCGCCAGTTTGCCGGTCACGGCCTGTGCGAAGAGTTCCTGGGCGCGCTTGGTGATGGGACCCGGCTTCCCCGCACCCACCGGGCGATCATCGACTTCGCGGATGGGAGTCACCTCGGCGGCAGTGCCGGTAAAGAAGAGTTCGTCGGCCCCGTAGAGGTCACCCCGGGTGAGAATGGTTTCCTTCACCTCGATGCCTTCGCTTGCCAGCAACTCCATCACCGATGCTCTAGTAATCCCATCGAGAATCCCTGAACTGACGTTCGGGGTGAAGACCGCGCCGTCCCTTATCAGGAAGAGGTTCTCGCCGGAACCCTCTGACACATTGCCGTCAATGTTGAGCAGCAGCGCCTCGTCGTATCCCGTTGCCAGCGCCTCCTGTTTCGCCAGGACGCTGTTGAGATACTGACCGGTGCCCTTGGCGATCGGGATGAAACTGGACTGATGGATCCGGCGCCAGCTTGAGATCCGCACGCGAATTCCGTTCGCCACTCCCTCCTCGCCGAGATAAGTGCCCCATCGCCAGGCGGCCACGATTGTTCGGACTCTGGCAGCGGCCGGGTTAAGACCGATTGAGCCCAGCTCGTAGAAGACGAGCGGGCGGATGTATCCAGACTCAAGTTCGTTGGCAGCCACGACCCGCCGGCAGACGTCAATCAGCTCGTCAACGGGCCGCTCGAGCTTGATGCCGTATGCCTTGGCCGAGCGGTGGAGCCGCTCGATGTGTTCGCGCAACCTGAAAATGGCTGTGCCATCGGGTGCCTCGTAAGCCCTAATGCCCTCGAATACACCAGTGCCATAGTGGAGAGCGTTGCTGAGAACGTGCACCTTGGCATCCTCGAAGGCGACCAGGTCGCCATCCATCCAGATGAACTTGGCGGAATCCATGGCAAAAGGGTACCCGGCCGCGGATACCCCGTTGCAGGGAACCGCCCCACCGAGCTGCAACGTCCAAGAGACGTGAAAAGGGTCCTCGCATTGCTCGCCGTCCTGGCGGCCGCCTGTGGAGCCGCCCCGACCACGACCACCGGTGCCGGTCGGAATCTGGAGGGCAACTGGGAGTTGATCGAAAGTGATGTAGCAGGGGTTGCCGTTCCCGAAGGCGACTTTCGCATTACGTTGCTCCTCGAAGACGGAACCGCCGGCGGAGTTGCGGCGTGCAACAGCTACGGCGGCAGCTTCACCGCCGACGACGGCTTTGTTCAGTTCGGTCTCATGAGTCAGACCGAAATGGCTTGTGCCGAACCGGCGATGACCGCCGAGCAAATGTTCCTTCGTGGTCTCTCCGCAGTCGACATGTATACGGTCGATGATGACCGCCTGACACTTACGGGTAGCGACGTGACTCTGATCTTTGCGATTATCCCCCCGATCGACACTGCCCCACTGTTCGACCAGCGATGGGTGCTTGAAAGCCTCCTCCAAGGCGACGCAGTGTCATCCGTCCAGGGTGACGGATTCCTTGTCTTGACCGAGGACGGCGCGCTGTCCGGGTCAACGGGTTGCAGAAACGTCGATGGGATATTCATCGTTGCGGCCGATGAGATCGTGCCCACCGAATTCGGGGCGGAAGGCAACTGCCCCCCGGAAATGGAACAGCAGGACTCGCACTTCATCACTGTCATCGAAGGCGGCTTCACAGCCCTCGTGGAGGAGGACCGGTTGACGTTGATGGACCCCGACGGCAACGGCCTGCAGTTTCGAGCTGACGGTTAGTCGACTGGCGTCGTCTCGGCAGCGGCCAGGAGCCGATCGTGCCATTCCAGGATCACTTCGAACCGCTCAACGCGATGACGGGGCTTTCCTGAACGGGAGAGTTCGTGTCCTTCCCCCGGAAAGCGGACCATCTCCGCCTCGATTCCACGCTTGAGGAGACTGGTGAGCAGTTGTTCTGCCTGTTCAATAGGGCACCGATAGTCCTCCTCAGAGTGGAGCACCAGGGTCGGTGTCACGATTTGGTCGACGTACTTGAGGGGGCTCTTGGCCCACTTGGCCTCAAGGTCGTCTGACTGGACGTAATTGGGCGTGAATATCGGCCCGATGTCGGAGGTGCCCTCGAAGGACGGGAAAGACAGCAGCGCCCGCTCGACCACGGCTGCCTTGAACCTGTCGTCGTGGGCTATGGCCCAGGCGGTCATGAATCCGCCATAGGAGCCACCCATGATGCCCATCCGGGTGCGGTCGAGTTGGGGGTACGAGCTCAGGGCATTTTCGAGAGCGGCGAGAATGTCGGACAGGTCAACCACGCCCCAGCCGTCGCCGACTACAGATCGCACGAACTCGAGTCCCCGGCCCGAGGATCCCCGCGGGTTGCACGCCACTACCGCGTATCCGGCTCCCGCGTAGACCTGGAACTCATCGAAGAAGCCGAACCCGTACTGGCTGGCGGGACCACCGTGGATGTTGAGAAGCACCGGGAAAGGACCGTCACCCTCGGGCATGACCATGAACGTGTCGATCTCGGGACCATCGCCTGCTGCCCGCCAATGGATGGTCGGGCGGACCCCGATTTCCAAGGTGGCTGAGTGGTGCGTCAGGCGCTCCTCGGACCCATCTCTGAAGTCAAAAATCTCGGCAGGAAGGTCGGCTGACGTGATCGCCGCGACCAAGCGATCGCTCGCCACATCGAAGCCAGTCACGACTCGATCTCCCCCCACGGACTCCGCCACTTTGCCTTCCTGGTCAATCCTGACAACCGTTACCCGACCGGCGTCCTCAAGCACCGTGAACACAGCACCGTCCGACCACTTCGGCAGGCTGATCGCGCCCCCAGCCAGCGAAAACACCGATCGATCAAGATCCGGTGCAACCTGTTCCAGCGAGCCGGCCGGTTCTTCCTTCCAAAGGCCGAAAAGCCGCGGGTAGTCCTGCTCGGGATGCCCAACAAGGTGCAACTCACTATCTGGCGAATAGGCCGGCGCCAACCATCCTCCCCGTTCGGCTACCCGCCGCATCCGACCGTCAAGACCAACCTCGTACACATCCTCCCCGGCTTCGAGTCCTCCCCGAGGGTGCCGATCGGTGATGAAGGCGATCCGGTCACTCTGGGGATGCCAGGCGGGCATGCTCTCGTCGAACTCACCGTCGGTGAGACGTTGAGGTTTCTCGAAACCGAGGGGGTCGATGAGCCAGAGCTGACGAAAACGATCGTGAAGCCAACCCCGGTTGTCGAACCGGTACGGGAACCGGGTGATTCGTTTCGCCCGGCGACCCCTCTCTTCTTCAGTGAGATCGGCCAACTCGGGTCTCCAGGTCTTGGCGACGACGCAGATGAACCGGGCATCGGGCGCCCAGGCAAAGTATTCGACCCCCAATGCGAAATCCGTAACAACTGCGGCTTCGCCGCCATCCGCGGCCATGACCGCCAGCTGAGCGACCGGCTTCTTCAGATCCGTTGCCCGCAGAAAGGCGAGGCGGTCTCCCTTCGGAGACCACCGTGGTGAGTGATCCACGGGCCCTGCTGTGAAGGGCCGGACGGCGTTGCCGTCGTGAATGTGAATCCGACGCCGGTACGCATCCTC
>JAICND010000106.1 GCA_025929005.1 Acidimicrobiia bacterium | reverse complement strand
GTTGGACTCGAGGCCGCCGCCGGTGATGTGGGCGGCGGCGTGGACCCCGTTGCTTTCCTTCAACGCCAGCACCGTGGGTGAATAGATCACCGATGGTTCCAACAACAGGTCTGCCAACTTCGAGTCTCCGACCTTCAAATCGAGTCTGCGATCTTCTATGACGGCTCGTACCAGCGAGAAGCCGTTGGAGCGAAGGTTGGGAGAGAACAATCCGACCACGAGGTCGCCGACCTGCACACGGTGGGATCCCCATTCAGATCCTTGCTCGACGACACCCAGGGCGGTGGCGGCGAGATCGACCTGGTCTGTTGGCATGACCCCGGGGTGCTCGGCGGTCTCTCCGCCGAGGAGAGGACAGCCCGCCACGACACAGGCTCGGGCGATGGAGTCGATGATCGCCAGGTCACGGGTGGGGTCGAGTGCTCCCACCGCCAGATAGTCCACGAGCCCAAGGGGCGCGGCCCCGACCGCGGCCAGGTCGTCTACCACCATGGCCACCAGGTCGAAACCGACCCCTTCCCACTTACCGGTCCGACGGGCGAGGTCGAGCTTGGTACCCACCCCGTCGGTCGTGAGCATCAGAACCGGATTGCGATAACCGGTGGGCATTGTGACTCCGGCTGCAAAACCTCCGAATGACCCGATGACCCGCTCGTTCCAGGTGGAGGTCACCGGAGTGGTGATGCTGCTCACATGTCGTTCGGCGCCTTCCAGGTCGACGCCGGCCGCGCGATAGGAGCTCACAAACCCGGATGGGTGGGCTCGAGCAGGTACTTACCGTTGGCGGCGGAAACATCGGTTGGGTACTCACCCGACAGACAGGCGTGACAGAAACCCGCTCCGGCAGTTGCCGTCGCTTCCATTAGCCCTGCCAGCGACAGATATCCGAGCGAATCTGCCCCGATGTGGTCGCGAATCTCTTCCACTTCCATGCTGGCGGCGATCAGCGTGGAGCGGTCGGACGTGTCCATCCCGTAGAAGCAGGGCCACCGGTAGGGCGGTGAAGAGATGCGAACGTGGACCTCAGCGGCTCCGGCGTCGCGGACCAGCGTCACCAGCTGCTTGGTGGTCGAGCCGCGTACGATCGAGTCGTCGATGAGCACCACCCGCTGGCCGGCGAGGGTGGCGGGAATCGGATTGAGTTTCAGGCGCACCCCACGGTCGCGCAGCAACTGGTTGGGCTCGATGAAGGTGCGGCCCACGTAACGGTTTTTGACCAGACCGTCCGCGTACGGAATGCCGGCAGCCGCGGCGAATCCCTGCGCAGCGGGAATGCCCGACTCCGGCACCGGAACCACGACATCGGCTGTCACCGGATGCTCGCTGGCGAGACGACGACCCATGTCATGGCGGGCGGCATGGATGCTGCGACCGTAAAGCTGGGAGTCGGGTCGGGCGAAGTAGACGAACTCGAATGCACACAGCCGTGGGTCAGTAGTGGCGAACGGCATTTCACTGCGAACTCCGGCGGCGTCGATCACCACCATCTCCCCGGCCGCCACCTCCCTGACGAAGCGAGCGCCGAGGATGTCGAGACCCGCGGTTTCTGAGGACAGTACCCAGCCCTCGTCGGGCAGGCGTCCCAGGCAGAGGGGGCGGAATCCATTCGGGTCTCGCACTCCGATCAGCCGGCCCTGGTCCATGATCACGAGAGAGAAGGCTCCCTGAAACGAGGGAAGGACCTCGATCAGGGCCCGCTCGAGACCGCGGTCGTCGGAGCGGCCGTCCTCGACGGAAGCGGCGATGGCGTCGATCATCAACTCGGAGTCCGTGGAACCCAATCCAGGGGCAAATCGCCTGGCCAGGTCGCTGGCGTTGGTCAGGTTGCCGTTGTGGGCCAGAGCGATCGAGGTGCCTCCCACCTGGCGATGGACCGGTTGGGCGTTCTCCCAGCGGTTGGAGCCGGTGGTGGAGTAGCGGGTGTGACCGATGCCAATGTGGCCGTCGAGGGCGGCCAGCGAGGTCTCGTCAAAGACCTGAGCAACGAGACCGAGGTCTTTGTAAACCGTAACGGTGTGGCCATCCGAGGAGGCAATTCCCGCCGATTCTTGCCCTCGGTGCTGGAGGGCAAACAGGCCGAAGTAGATGAGGGACGAGGCCTTGACCCCCGGTGTGTAGACGCCGAAGACCCCGCAGGCCTCACCGGGTTTAGCCAAGAGGTCGCTCACCCGGGCATGGTACCGAGCCAAACCGCGGAGTCGCGACCGCGAAAACGTGACCTGCCGAGGCGTCAGTCCCCGAGGTTGACACCGAGCCGACGGGCCGAGGTAATCCAGGCGTGATCGGCCGGGACAGTCTTGCGACGACCGGCCACCTCCTCCAGCGGCACCGGGACGGCCTCTTCTCCCCGCGAGGCGATCATGACGCCGAGATTTCCCTCGGCGACCGCATCGGCCGCGGCGGTCCCCAGGCGGGTGGCGAGAACCCGATCCACTGCTGAGGGAATGCCTCCCCTTTGCACGTGACCGAGGATCGTTACCCGCGCTTCCAAGCCTGTCAGGGCTTCGAGTTGTTCGGCCATCTCTTCGGTGGCGCGGCTGCGCGCCTCTTCGAACTTGTCGAGGGCCGCCCGGGCGTGGTCCTCGTCATCATCGTTACGGGCCTGGTCTACTCCCGAACGGAGAACGTCGTATTCACCCCGTTCGGCATGAGTCATCGCACCCTCGGAGACAACGACGATCGAGAACGAACTACCGCCCGCCTTGCGCTGCAAGATCGAGTCGGCCACCGCGTCGATCTGGTACGGGACCTCGGGGATGAGGATCGAATCGGCCCCACCTGCCAGCCCCGCCCCGAGCGCCAGCCAGCCGGCGTTGTGTCCCATTACCTCCACCACCATGATCCGGTGATGGGAATGGGCCGTGGAATGAAGCCGGTCGACCGCCTCGGTGGCAATTCCCAATGCCGTGTCGTACCCGAAAGCGGTGTCGGTGCCCCAGACGTCGTTGTCGATGGTCTTCGGAAGGGTCACCACCGGGATGCCTTCCTTCCACAGTCGTAGGGCGTTCTTCTGGGTGCCACCACCGCCCAGGCAAACAAGAGCTGTGAGGTTGTGCTGCTCGACCACCTTGCGGATCATCGGGCGCATATCCATCGGGCGGCCGTTGCCGACATCCATCTTGTGCACCTTCTCCCGGCTGGTACCCAGGACGGTGCCTCCCTTGGTGAGTATCCCTGAAAGGTCCTCGGAGTCGAGGCGGATAAACCGGTTCTGCATCAGGCCGCGGAACCCATCGCGAAACCCGATCACATGCATCCCATGGGATCGCTGAGCCGACTTGCCGACAGCCCTGATGGCGGCGTTGAGCCCGGGGGAGTCGCCGCCTGCCGTCAGCACTCCAATAGTTCGCGGCACCTACTGATGGTAGGGGCGGCCCAGAGTGGATTTACTCCTTGCCCCGCCGTCAGCCGACATGAGTCGTTTCGATTCGGTAGTTTTCGTCCCCTCGAGACGGAGTAGCTACATGTTTGTTCCTATTACCGCGGATGACCTGGCGTCGTTACCGCTGTTTGAGGGTTTGAGCCGGGACAAGCTCGAAAAGATCGCTTCCCAGGCGGTCCGCATATCAGCGCATCCCGGAATCCATCTGGCCCGTCAGGGCTCGCCCGGGTTCGATTTCTTCATAGTTCTTGATGGCACTGCCGACGTCAAGAAGGACGGTGAAACCGTGGCAATGCTGAGGGCAGGAGATGTCTTCGGTGAGATGGCGTTGCTTGGCGGTCAGCGCCGCAATGCCGATGTTGTGGCCACATCGCCGATGACCCTGATGACGATGATGTTGTGGGACTTCCGCTCGGTCACCGAGAGCTTCCCGGTGATTGCCCAGCGGCTGCAGGATCTGGCTAAAGGCCGGTCGGCCTAGGCGAGTCGGCGCGTCAGCGCCTGGTCCCAGGTCCTGCGCGCCACCTCGAGCTCGACGGCGGCTCGCACTCCGTTGCGATCGAAGACGATCTCGGTTCCACCAAACTCTCCAATTGGGGCAGCCGGAATGCCTGTTGTTGCGGCCAGTTCCCTCACACGTTGTGAGTTGGCGGCGGGAACGGCGGCGATGAACCGATGGGGGTCCTCCGAGAAGAGATGACGCCAATCGGTGTACCGAATCGTCGCTCCGACCGCCGAAGCGATGGCGACTTCAGCCAAGGCCATCGCCAAGCCACCGGCGGAGACGTCGTGGAGGACGGGAGCTAGCCCCTCCTGGGCCAGTCCCAGAGCCGCCTGGAGGGCGGCCCGGGCTGCGGTGGGGTCGGGAGCAGAGGGTCGTCCCCCCACATGAGCGAAGGTCACCAGTTCGAAGGCGGAGCCAGCCAGGTTGATAGTCCATTCGGCGCCGAAGAGCCATAACTCCATTCCGGTCTCGGCCCGATCCAGGCGCGGGGGTCGTCGTGGCATCGGATCGGCTAGGCCCAGCACGCCGACCACCGGCGTGGGAAGGATGTCGATTCCGTCGGTTTCGTTGTAGAGAGACACGTTGCCGCCGATGACGGGAAGCCCGAGGGCCTCGCAAGCCTCGGCGATGCCCTCGATCGTCTCCCGTAGTTGCCACATCACCTCGGACTTCTCGGGGTTGCCGAGGTTCAGGTTGTCCACCACTGCCATGGGTCGGGCGCCGGTCAGTGCAACCTGTAATGCTCCTTCGTACACCAGCCGGGCGCCTCCCCGCCGGGGATCGAGATGGCAGAGGCGCCCGTCACCGTCAACGGAGAGCGCCAGACCTTTGGTGGTGCCCTGAATCCGCAAGAGCGAGGCGTCATGTCCAGGACCGATCACGGTGTTGAGAAAGAGCATGTGGTCGAACTGGTGGTATGCCCATGCCTTTGATGCGAGCCCCGGCTCGTCCAGCATCTGCACAAGGGCTGTGGCTATGGCGGGTTGAGCCACGAATTTGACCGTGTTGGACCATAGGTCTTCCATCCACTGGGGCTCGCCCAATGGCCGGTCGTAGCGGGGAGCGTCGTTAACCAGCGACGCGGCAGGAATTCGAGCGACTTCGAGACCCGACTGGCGGACTCGCACTTCGCCGTGGTCAGACACGGTTCCGACCACTGCCGCGGTGATCTCCCACTTCGAGGCGACCGCCAGCACCTCCTCAACCCTGTCCGGGGAGACGAAAGCCATCATCCTTTCCTGCGACTCCGACATGAGCATCTCGACTGCAGTCATGTCGGGTTCGCGAACGTGGACCTGGTCGAGATCGAGGTCGATCCCCATGCCCGACTTTGCTACTGGTTCTGCCGACGCGCATGAGAGCCCGGCCGCACCAAGATCCTGCACTCCGATCACCAATCCGCGCTCGTACAACTCGAGGCACGCTTCAATGAGTTTCTTCTCCTCGAACGGATCTCCGACCTGGACCGAGGGCCGTTTCTGACCTGAGTCGGCATCGAACGAGGCCGAGGCCAGCACCGACGCTCCGCCGATGCCGTCACGTCCCGTGGCGGCTCCCAGGAGGATTGCCTTGGTCCCTGGAGGTCCCGAGCGGGCTAGGACCAGCTGATCGTGACGTAGCAACCCCAAACACATCACATTGACGAGAGGATTGTTGGTGTACTGCTCGGCGAACCCGATCTCCCCTCCCACTGTTGGCACTCCCACCGCGTTTCCGTAGCCCGCAATCCCGTTCACCACCCCTTTGAGGAGATAGCGGTTGCGGGCCAGCCCCAGCGGCCCGAACCGGATCGAGTCCCACAACGCAATGGGACGGGCCCCCATCGTGAAGACGTCGCGGATGATGCCCCCTACCCCGGTGGCTGCCCCCTGATACGGCTCCACAAAGGAAGGGTGATTGTGGCTTTCGATCCGCAGGGCGACGTACCAGCCGTCTCCAATGTCGATCACGCCAGCGTTTTCACCAGGCCCCACCACCACCCAGGGAGCGGCGGTGGGAAAGCGTCGCAGATGGATGCGAGACGACTTGTAGGAGCAATGTTCTGACCACATAACCGAATACATAGCCAGCTCGGCCGGGCTCGGGTCCCGGCCCAGAATCTTCTGGATGCTTGCGTACTCGTCGTCGGTCAGTCCCAACAACTGGTGTGCGAGGACCTCGACGTCGGCGGG
>JAICND010000297.1 GCA_025929005.1 Acidimicrobiia bacterium | reverse complement strand
TCAGTCAACTGTCACACCTCCTCTGGGGTGCATTTCACCGCCAATGTTCCCCTCGGAGGGGCGCACCAAACCTGTCAGTTATTGGCCTCATAGGAGGCCTGTTGGCCCAGCCGCTCATCCGCCAGGCCAATTGCCACCTTCTTAGCGTCGCCAGTGGCGCCCATCGCCATGAGGAACTCGCGAGCGCCCAGCGTGTAGAGGCGCCCGAAACCAAGGCTCCGAACGCTTGCAGTCCTGGGGATGTCATAGAGCAGTGCTATCTCTCCAAACACGTCTCCGGGACCGAGGCGAGCCAGTTCCTTGCCGTTCTTTTCTACGACGAAATCGCCCTCAGCGATGAGGTAGAGCGAATCGCCGGGGTCTCCCTCTTGGGTCACGGTTGCTTCGCCCTGAACCACCACGGTGTCTAAAGCCGCAGCCAGGGTCTCCAAGACCAGCGGTGAAAGTCGCGCGAACATGGGCAACTTCTTGAGAAGACCAATTTCCACAAGCCGCAGCGAGGTGGTGTAATCGAGCTTCCTGATCCTTGACCAGGAAGACGCACAGGCCACCGGCAAGACGAGACCAAGAATGACGAACGTCATTACTGGATCGACCGAGGCAAACAAGGCAGATACCAGCAATGAGCCAACCGCCAGGGAGGCTGCGGCCAAGCCCTCGTGGACTCCTAATACCCGACCCAGCGTGATGGCAGGGGCGGCCCTCTGCAAAAGGGTCCGCGTAATGAGTTCTATCCACTGCAGCCCGGCGGAGGCCATGAAGAAAAAGACAATGGCGGCGAAGCTCAACCAACCCAGCAGAGTGAGTGGCAAGGCGGCGACCACTACTGCCAAGAGAAGAGCCTGGCTCAGTCGGCGGCCAACGAGCGCCGCAGCCGCCATGGCTCCGAGCAGTGTTCCGAGCCCCCCCGCCGATGCCAGAGCCCCCGCCCCCGCCTCACCCCACCCGAGCACGTCCACGGCCAGGATCACTCCAAGTACGTCGAAGGCGCCAACCAACAAGAAAGACGACGCTCCCACGGTGACAATCGCCCGCAAATCGCGATCTGTTCGGATCGTGCGGAGTCCCGCCAGCAGATTCCTACTGGTCGACTCAGCCAACGCGGGCAAGGGCGGCTGACCCCGAACACCAACGACGAGAAGTCCCGCGATCAATGCAAACCCAGCCATCGTCAGGAAGACATGGCCCGGATCACCGCCGATGAGGATCAAGCCGGCAATAGCGGGTCCCGCCAAGACCCCCACTCCTTCCGCGGTCGCCGTCACTACGTTGGCAGCGGTGACCTCATCGGGCCTCGTGGCCAGTTCCGGCACCAGTGAGCCGTGGGCAGGCCGGGTGACCGTCACCAGGGTTGCCGCTACTGCGGCCAGGGCAATGACAACGACAACATGGGCTCCGCTCAGCATCGCTAACGCCACCAACCCGTGAGCCGCCGACTGGCTCAAGTAACCAAACCGAAGCGGCAAGTCGCGTCTAAGTCGGTCGGCCGCCATCGACAGCATGGGAGCGAACACAGCGGCGGGTACCAGCTGCAATGCGGCGGCTATGCCTGCCAGCGTGGCGCCTCCCTTGTCATAGGCGTAGACGAGCACTGCCACCCAGGTTCCGAATTCGGCAGTGGCAAAAAGCACATATGCAAACTCCAAACGTCGGAGTGCACGCACTTGGAGAACTGCTCGTAGAGGCGAATCTGCCTTAATAATCGGCGATCGTACAAACGCTACCGATCGGTGCGCGGCGTCAGTTGGGTGTGATTCGAGCAGCCACCGTCCGGTTGTTGAACACACGAGCGCTGATCAGTGCCGTACCTGTCATGAGCGGCGCCGCAATTAGCAGAGGGACCCTGAGTCCGAACTGACTCGCCAATAGTCCGCCGACGGCGGCACCCAGGGGCATGCATCCGATGGCGATGACGCGCATGGCCGCAGTGGCACGACCGAGGAGATGATCAGGAACGATGCTCTGTCGCAGCGACACCAGGACAACGGCGCACACGAGGGCCGAGGCTTGGGCGAACGCCAGCACCAGGCCGGTCCACCACGGATTGGAAAGAAGCCCAGCCACCGAAAAGGCAAACCCTTGTACTGAGGCAGCGACCAGAATCGCCCGGCCCTGCCCAAACCGGCGGCTCACCTGCGGTGCCAGCGAGGCGCCGACGATCCCACCAATAGCTTCGGCCGCTACCAGCACCCCGAAGCCCACATCACTCAACCCGAGAATCTCCAATGCGAAAAGGACCAGGACGCCGCTGACGGCGCCCACGACGAAGTTCCAGACGGCGCCGAAGATGGTGAGGACGCCCAGCACCGAGTCGCTGAAGATGTAGCGAAGGCCGTCCAAGACCCGACGGGAAGCCTCGTCCTGCTTTGAGCGAACCGCCCGATAGGAACCCTTCATCCCCACCAGGAGGAACGAGGCGACCAGGTAGGCGACCGCGCTCGTCACGAACGGCAAACCAACTGCTACCGCGAAGAGGAAGCTCCCGACCAACGGTCCCACCAGTTCATTGCCTATCAGTTCGGTTGAAAAGAGACGACCGTTGGCTCGCTCGAGATGCTGGCGGTCGACCGTCGCCGGGATAAGGGCCTGGGCCGTCGTGTCGAAGAGAACCTCACCGGTCCCGACCACGAAGGCGACCACGTAGAGGTAAAGAAGCGAACCTCCATTCATCAGGATGGCCACCGACAAGGCGCCGACGGCTCCAGCCCTCACCAAGTTGGCGACCACCATCAGCTGACGCCGATCGAGGCGATCGATGACAGCTCCAGCCGGTATCGAGAAGAGCAACCAGGGAACTCTCAGGGCCACCGTGAGGCCAGCGACCAAACCGGGGTCGCGGGTAATGGATGCGGCGAGGAGCGGAAAGGCGACGAGCCGAAGGCCATCCCCCACATTGGAGGTACCGACACCGGCCCAGAGCCGGGCAAACCGGGGACCGAAGGTCTTCAGACCGCTGTCACCGAAGTCGGTTGTTTGGTCACGGCATCGCCACGGCGGACGCCTCCGGCCACTACCACGCGGGCGTTGAGCCCACGCAGCCGCAGCATTCGACCTTCCTCCGAGTTGACGAACCGGAGAGCATCAGCACCAAATCGACTGGAGAACTTCTGACATCCCCGGTGGGGCGG
>JAICND010000062.1 GCA_025929005.1 Acidimicrobiia bacterium | reverse complement strand
TCGATGGCGGCGACAACCACCGGGGCTCGATACGCGGCTCTGGGGATCCTGGGAGACCTGGGCGGTTTGGTTGAATTCGTCAACGAGGGCATCGATCAGGAGACCGTCGAAGCGATTGGAGATCTTCCTCGCGGGCATGGGTTGCTTGGAACCGTGATCAGGGAGGCTCACACGATCATGGTCGACCACATCTCCGAGCACCCCGACAGCGTTGGATTTCCACCCCATCACCCTCCGATGGATTCCTTCCTCGGGGTACCGGTACGGGTAGGGGGGACCGTCTTCGGCAATCTCTACCTCACAGACAAACCAGGAGGCTTCAGTAGCGACGATGCCCACATGATCGAGGCGGTCGCCGCGGTGGCCGGATCTGCTGTGTCGAACTCCCGGCTTCAGGCCCGCCTTCGCCAATTGGCTTTGGTCGATGAGCGTGAGCGCATAGCCCGCGACGTTCACGATTCGGTCATCCAAAACCTCTTTGCGATCGGCCTGACGTTGCAGGGTCTTGCCCTCAGAGTTGGGACCGGGTTCGAAGGAACACTGAACGAGCTGGTCGATCGGATCGATGGAGCGATAGATGAACTCCGTCGGCTGATATTTGGACTCCGCCAGCAACCAACCCCCGGCGTTGCCCCTTCGCTCCAGAGGATGCTTGACGAGCTAGGCAGGCCAGCTTCGGTCGAACTCGAGGTCCGACCAGACATAGGTTTCATCGATGCAGAACGGATGACCGACCTCGTCGCAATGATCCGGGAGGCGACCGCAAATGCCCTCCGCCACTCGGGAGCAAGTCGGATAGCCATCTCGCTGGAGACCGTGGATCGCCATTTGGTCGCCACCGTGAGCGACAACGGCTCGGGCTTTGATCACGATCCGAGCGACCAGTCAGGTCCGGGCATGGGCCTCGGTAACTTGCGGGCCAGGGCCCTTCGGCTCAGCGGTCACGTTGCGATCTCGACGGAGCATGGACGGGGCACGGTTATTGAGATCGTCATTCCCGTCTAAGCCAACTATCCCATCAGCGAGCTGATCCACCCACGACTTGATGGTGGCATCGGCAACTCTGCTCAAGAGAGCTCGATCGACCAGACGACCAAGGGCCCCAAGGGGTGGGTCGTAGACACCTCGCAGACTGATCAGTACCCGACCGCTCATGTCTGCCAGGATCAACTCGGCCTTTAAGAGAGGAAAGAGGTTACGGGCGCCGGTCGCCCGCCATCGCAACGGGTACAAGTGTCCTGCCGCGCTGATCTCGGGCTCGCCCAGGTCGAAGAGGACTAGACCGGCCAACGACACCGGTTTACCCGTTAGCCGACCCGCCAGATGCTCGCCTTCCCGATAGGCCGAACCTGCCCAGGTGGCCATGTCCACCCGCAGGCTCTCCACGCGGGCAACGGCATCCTCGATCCTGGACTCGATTTCCGTGAAGTAGTGGACGAACACCCGCAGATTGTGAACCAGCCTCCGGTAACCAGCTAGGGGCCTTGGTCCCTGCGGTTTGGGACTATCTCTAGGTGACGCGCCACGGCATTCACGGCATCATCAACCTATTGGTAGGTTCATTAACGTGCCTATGTTGATCGTCCATTCCTCCAGGAGTTGACCATGCCCGACAGGAGTCGCCCATGACCGATCGGCCCACTGACCACGCCGGTATGGAAGTCCTCGGTCATGCCGAGTGCCTTCGGCTTCTCTGGAGCCACCAGGTGGGTCGGATTGGCTTCATCGATGCAGGAGAGCCCCAAATCCTCCCGGTTCACTATCGCCTACACGACGGGAGAGTCGTGTTTCGTTCGGCCGTGGGGGCCAAGCTGGACGCCGCCATGAGGCAGGCACCGGTGGCATTCGAAGTCGATGGCGTGGACGATGAACGGGGGGCTGGTTGGAGTGTCGTTGTGCATGGAACGGCTGCTGAGGTCGACAATGAGGACGAGTCGGCTGCACTTGACTCCTTGGGTGTCGAAACCTGGTTGCAGGGATCCCAACCTTTCCGTTGGATACAGATCCGGCCGACTGAGATAACCGGCCGCAGGTTGCCGGGCCGTGGCTAGCCGCTCGTGAGCGCGTACGTTTTCGACTTCTCCGAGGGCGACGCCTCAATGCGCGACCTTCTCGGGGGAAAGGGTGCCGGGCTGGCCGAGATGACCAAACTCGGCCTCAGAGTGCCCCCCGGCTTCACCATCACGACCGAGGCATGTCGAACCGTGATGACCGATGGTGCGGTCCCGGACTCGTTGTGGCAGGAGGTGGATGACGCCATAACTCGCCTGGAAGCCACCTCCGGCCGGACCTTCGGATCGGGCCCCACCCCTCTCCTCGTCTCGGTCCGATCAGGCGCCAAGTTCTCGATGCCGGGCATGATGGACACCGTCCTCAACCTTGGGATCAACGACGACGTGGTGGGCGCCCTGGCGGCATGGTCGGGAGATGACCACTTCGCCTGGGATGCCTACAGACGCTTCGTCCAGATGTATGGAGAGGTGGTGCTGGGGATCCCCGAGCACCATTTCCAGGAAGTCCTGACAGACCTACGAGCATCGCGCCACGTCGACAGCGACGCGGATCTGTCAGCAGTTGATCTGGCTCACGCCACGAGCCGGTTTCGTCAGATAATCGCCTCCAACGGTAAAACAATCCCCGGCGACGCCCGAAGCCAGTTGCAGGGCGCAGTCCAAGCCGTCTTTGGATCCTGGAACACCCGCCGGGCCCGCGATTACCGCCGGCTGCATGGGATCTCAGACGACATCGGTACCGCCGCCAACGTGCAGATGATGGTCTTTGGTGACCTTGGCGCCGACTCCGGGACGGGAGTCTGCTTCACCCGGGATCCTTCGACCGGTGAGCGTCGCCCGTACGGCGATTACCTGGCCCAGGCCCAGGGCGAGGACGTCGTCGCCGGTATTCGCGATACCTCGACCCTGGACGATCTCGCCACGATTCATCCGAACTGTCACGAGGAGTTGCTTGGAGTGATGGAAGGGCTCGAACGCCACTTCCAGGACATGTGCGACATCGAATTCACGATCGAGCATGGCACTTTGTGGGTGCTGCAAACCAGGGCCGGCAAACGCACGGCTCCGGCGGCGGTGCGCATCGCGGTTGAGATGGCGAACGAGGGTGTCATCGACCGATCAGAAGCTGTGAAGCGAGTCGACCCGGCGTCGCTTGAGCAGTTGGAACGCCCGCGGATCGCCGCCTCGGCCCGCGGCCAGGCCCTAACGGCTGGAATTGCGGCGAGCCCGGGAGCCGCCACCGGCAGGGTGGTCTTCGAGGCTGACCGTGCTGTCGAGCTGGCCAAGGCTGGTGAGGCGGTAATCCTGGTGCGCCCGCAAACCACTCCTGACGACATCCACGGGATGGCGGCGGCCAAAGGGATCCTCACCTCCCAAGGAGGCAAGACCAGCCACGCGGCGGTGGTGGCCCGAGGGATGGGCAAACCGGCGGTGACCGGGGTGGGTGCCATGTTCGTCGAGGTGGCAGCCGGACGGGCCTCGGTGGGTCATCACGACTTTGCCGAGGGTGATCTCATCACAATCGACGGGACCACGGGAGCGGTGTATGCAGGAGCCGTAGCTTTGGAAGAGCCCAAACCGATCCCTGAATTGGAAGTCCTTCTCAGCTGGGCAGACGAGGTCCGCCACCTGGGGGTCAGGGCCAACGCCGACACCGCCGAAGACGCCGCCATTGCTCGCTGGGCAGGTGCAGACGGGATCGGATTGGCCCGCACCGAGCACAGGTTCCTGGGCGAGCGCACGGTGATTGTCCAGCGCATCATTCTTACTCCGGATGGCCCCGATCGCCGACAGGCCCTGCGCGATCTACAGACCCAGCAGGTCGTCGACTTCGAGACCCTGCTCGAGGCTATGGACGGGCTACCGGTGGTCGTCCGCCTGCTCGACCCGCCTCTCCACGAATTTCTCCCGTCCCGTCTGGAACTCGAACAGGAGATGGTGCGGCGGGTGCGATTGGGAAGATCGATCGCCGATCTGGAGCACATGTCGGCCCAGGTAGCCCGCTGGGAAGAAAGCAATCCAATGCTGGGGCTGCGGGGGGTTCGACTCGGGTTGATCGTCTCAGATCTCTACCGGATGCAAGTGCAGGCTGCATTGGAAGCCGTGGTTCGCCGCCGCCAGGCCGGAGGCGATCCCCAATTGGAGATCATGATCCCTCTGGTCGGAAATCCGGAGGAGTTGATACGAATGAAGGAGATGGTTACCGAAGAGATCGCCAAAATCGAAGGCTCGACCGGCCAGAAGCTCGACGTCCCGATGGGAACGATGATCGAGCTTCCCCGAGCGGCTCTAGTTGCCGGCCAGCTCGCCCGCCACGCCGACTTTTTCTCGTTCGGGACTAACGATCTCACCCAGATGACATACGGTCTCTCCCGCGACGACGCCGAAGCATCGTTCCTCCAGAAGTATCTCGATGATCAGATCATGGCGACGAACCCCTTCCAGACCCTTGACCGGGAAGGGGTCGGTCGGCTGATCAGAGTGGCGACCCGCGAAGGCAAGGAAGCCAACCCTGAGCTGATCGTCGGGGTGTGCGGCGAGCATGGCGGCGACCCGGCGTCGATCGCCTTCTGCCGGGAAGTCGGGCTCGACTACGTCTCCGCCAGCCCGCCCCGGGTCAAGGTCGCCCGGCTGGCGGCGGCTCAAGCCGAGCTATCGGGCGCAGCCTCCTCTACTGCCTGACGCAGGTGCAGGCGATGGGCTTCAACGGCTTCCAATAGTTCCTCGACCCCTTCTCCGGTTGAGGCGGAAGTTGCCACCACTGGAGGGTTCCAGCCTTGCTTTGGCTCGATCGACTCGAGAAGCCGAGCCATTGTGAACTCAGCTGCACTGAGGTCCGCCTTGTTGACACAGAGGACGTCGGCGACCTCGAGCAATCCGGCTTTGACCATCTGGATCTCGTCACCGAAGCCCGGGGGTAACACGACCACGACCGTGTCGGCCACGGCGACGACTTCCAGCTCCGACTGTCCGACCCCGACCGTTTCCACGATGATCGGATCAAACCCCGACGCATCCAGAAGCGCCACAACAGCTCCGGTACCTTCAGCCAGGCCGCCCAGCCGGCCCCGGCTGGCCATCGAGCGGATGTAGACATTGGAGTCGTCTGAGTGACGCTGCATCCGCACGCGGTCACCGAGAATCGCCCCGCCGGTGATGGGGCTGGACGGATCGACCGCGACGACTGCCGGACGCCGGTTGCCGGCGCGCAAATGGGCCACGAGTCGATCGACCAAGCTGCTCTTGCCTGCCCCGGGCGGCCCGGTTACTCCCACGACGTGGGATCCCAGCCGACAGCCTTCGACTTGGGCAAGGATTTCGGGCGAGGCGCCTTCAGTGATGACCGTCAAGAGTCGGGACAACGCGCGCCGATCACCGGCGAGCGAGCGTTTGAGCAGGTCGAGGGGTTGGGCCCCGGCGGTCACAACCCCAGGGTATGAGGGATCAGGTGGCGTTTACTTCTTCTACGCCGGGAACGCGATCCTTGAGGATCCTCTCGATGCCGGCCTTCAGGGTCATCATCGACATCGGGCAACCGCCACAAGCGCCGACCATCTGGAGGTTGACGGTTCCACCCTCCACCCCGAGCAGCACCAGGTCGCCACCGTCGGCCTGGACGGCGGGGCGAATGTACTCGAGAGTTGCCTCGAGCTTGCCTAGATCCACCTGAACGGGGGCGGTGGGAGGCGTTTCGATGGCTGTGCCGGTTTCGCTCACGTAGGTAGAACCTAACCCGTGTCAGGTTTCATCCCAAACTTCGGTGGTGGGGTCAGGGGAAAGCCCCCTCTTAGCTGATCTGAACTTTGGGACCGGTGCTCACAGACCACGAGCAAAGAGACCCACCACTCAAACTTCGGCTAACTAAGGCCCGGAATGACGATGAGCACACGGCGGACGCTTCCCTCGCGGTTCACAGCTTCGATGACCACCTGGAATCGCTCTCTTGGGTTAAGAGGCCTGGTGAGAATGTCCTGCATCGGGAACTGGTAGGAGCCGGCGTCGATTGCCCCAAGTTCGAGACGACCGAAAACGAGGCCGAAACGGACCACCGAAACCCTCACCTCGGCGGGAGCAGTGAGGGTGAACAGGAGGTCGTCACCGAACAAGCCTGGTGCGACTCGGAGCTCTTCGACCTCTGGCGGAAGCCCCAGCCCCACCGGAGGAACCACTCTCACGAACCCGCCTTCGGATTGGAAGCGCCAGGAACCCAGAGTGGGTTCGCCCACCGGTACCCCGTCGATGGTCACATCGACGAGCCCATCGGGGGCAAGCACCACTTCCTCGACTCCGGCTGCCAGCCCGACCGATACCTCCGACGGCAACCAGTCTCCGGCCTGGGTTGGTTGGAGACCCCCGTAATAGTGGGCAAGGATCTCGTCATAGGTCGACCCGGCATCGGCCATGGCCTTGGCTCCGTACTGGCTCATGCCGACCTGGTGGCCCCACCCCCACCCATAAAACACATAGCCCCGTTCGACCTGGCGGCCACGGTCGGGAAGCCCGGTTCCGATGTTGAGCCGCGTCCGGATGACGTAGGACCCCGACAACAGGGTCTGCGGGTATCGACGCCCATCGGGACGCAGAGCCGGGAGATCGTCTGGCATCAGATCCGCCGCCGCCCGATTGATCAAACCTCGTAGCTGGTACGTGCCGATGGTCTCCACGCCGCCTTCTGACTCAATCCGCGCCATCCAGGGTCCGGCGCCGTCGGCGGTTGTTTCGACCCGAAGGCGAGTCAACTGACCATCGACCAGTCCAGCATGCTCGAGCAAAGCCTGCATCTGAGCCTGGGTCACTTCGAATGACCAGGTGGTGAAGGGTGACTCTTCCCCGGGGGAATCGACCGCCACCAGATAGGGCTCATCGACTGTGGCGTAGATGTCCTCAGACTCACGGGTGCGACCACCACTCGTCGAGCTGTAGAGAGCCTGAGCCGGGCTTCCATTGTGAATCAGGATCTCGCCGGCAGTGGAGGTGACTGCCTGTCGCCAGCGGGACCCGTCGGCTGTGCCAATCCCGGCGAGCCCCGCATACACCTGGCAAGCCGAGGTCGCACAGATGTCATAACCGAACACGCGGCCAAGGGTGCTGCGACCCTGCGCCAGGGTGAAGGCGAGATAGGTTCGCGCCGCAACCACCTGGGTGCGGAGCGCGTGATCGGGCCAGGCGAACGGGACCTCCCGCAGACCGAGCAGGTAGGTCTCAGGAGACATGGCCTCGACCAAACCGATCCCCTCCCTGCTCGCCACAACGCGCAGCGGTCCTCGATAGGTGCGCTCGTTGAAAATCACCGATGTGCCGGAGTGAGGCGTCAATTCGACCACCCGGGCGAGAACCCCCTCGACCGGAGGGGCTTGCCCGCTGAGCGGGGGCATGGCGAGAACGACGGCCAGACCCGCCGCCGCGCTACGCCTCACGCCGTCCAACCACCGCCCCGAGTGATGCCAGCTTTCCGACAAAGTCCTCGTAGCCCCGGTCAATGTGGCTGGCGTCTCCCACCGTCGTTAGCCCATCGGCACGGAGACCCGCCAGGAC
>JAICND010000245.1 GCA_025929005.1 Acidimicrobiia bacterium | reverse complement strand
GAGCTTTGGACAATCCCGTGCCCTCTCCACCCGCAACGATGACCCCGCCCGCGCATCGCGACCCTTTGACGCGGGACGGGACGGATTCGTGATGGGGGAGGGTGGAGGAGCATTGGTGCTCGAGGAGAGGGAGCGTGCTATCGCCCGGGGCGCCACGATCTACGCCGAATTCGGAGGCTACGGGATGTCGGCGGATGCCTACCACATCACCCTCCCGAGGCCGGGCGGGACAGGCGCGGCCCGGGCAATGACCGCGGCGATGGCTGACGCTGGCATCGGGCCAGCCGAGGTCGGATACATCAATGCCCATGGCACCTCGACGGAAGCCAACGATGCCACCGAGACAGCTGCAATCAAGGTCGCTCTCCGAGAGGATGCGTACCGCGTCCCGGTTTCCTCCACCAAGTCGATGACCGGGCACGTTCTGGGGGGAGCGGGGGCGGTGGAGGCGATAGCCTCGATCCTGGCGATGAACCGGGGGAAGTTGCCACCGACCATCAACTACGAGGTTGTGGATCCCGAGTGCGACCTCGACTACGTCCCCAACGAGCCGCGCGAGGCAAGGGTCGATTGGGTGATGTCGAACTCGTTTGGATTTGGGGGACACAACGTCGCCCTGGTGTTCAAGCGGTCCTCCTGAACGCTACGAACGCTGGTTGCGTTCCCGATATTCAGCAATCGACCGGTAGACGAGCGAGAGCACGATGGCTATGCCGATGATGGTTCCCGCCAGGCTCACTGCCCCGACGATCACGGCGGTCACCGGACATCCGGCATCGATGGCTGTGCTGGCGTCGAGCCGGCACGACCTATCGGTGACCAGCCATCCCAGGTAACCCACCAACAAGCCCATGGCTACGGCCGGGATGGCTATCCAGGGGTTGGGCCTACGCCGACTCATGTGGGTCCTCTCATTGAGGCTGGGTCTTCTTTCGGCCTTTGTCATCGATCCCGGCAGAGTGAAGAACGTCGGCGGGCGCCAGCTCGGGTGGAATCGGTATCGGGTGGCCCCGTTCGACGAGCGGCCGCACCGCCAGCCTCGAACCTGCAGTCCAGGCGAGAACTGCTGCCAGCACCATCGCCACAATCCAGATCAGCCGTGCCGCCCAGGGCAACAAGAGCCCGCCTATCCCCAGCAGAGGCGTGGTCAACCGCGGTGCGAGCTCGCGCCCCGGCCACCGTCGGACATACCAAACCAGGACGAGCCAGGCGCCCAAGGTCAGTGCCGGGAGCCAGGGCAAGTCGGCCGATGGTGAGGCGAGGCCGGTCACAGGGCCACTCGCTAGGAGCAGTAGGCAGAGAGCAAGGGACGAGGCCGGGACCGGGGTTGGCGGCGGTTGCTGTCGGATCCATCCACCCAGCGTTGAATCGGTGAGAACCGCCCCTGCGGCCGATATCAAGATGACCCCGGCCCACCAGAGAGCGGTTATGGGCTGCAAACCGGCGATAAGCGCTTCCATGGCGACAAGTCCCCAGGAGAGCCGGTATCCGACGGGGCTCGACTGGACCACGACCATCGTTACCGCCACCGCGGCCGTCACCAGCAACCCGGCCGCAATCACCGCGGCGGTAAGGGCAGTCCACGGTTTTGGCGATACCGTCAGCGCCCCGGCCCAGGTCAGCGACGTGATCAAAGTGAGGGCGGCAGCCAGCAGGTGTCGACGTCCAGTCACGACGGCCAGTGTCGGTAATGAGGCAGGTGTTGGCAAGCCGGGTTCATCATGCAGGCTTCCAGTGGGCGACTTCCTTCCAGGGATTTCCGGGCTCAAGAGATATCACGGAAGTGTGGCCGGGCTTGTCGATGTGGAGGTTGATGAGGGACTGTCCCAGAAGGTGGAGCCTGGCTGCCTGGAGAGGATCCTGGTGGGCGACCACCGCCAGGTCACCGCCATCGTCGCGAGCGATCCGGACTATGACACCGGCGACCCGCGCCGCCAGCGCCTCCAGGGACTCCGCCGCGAAGTCGAGCCCGATCGGGTTCTGCAGGTACGTTTCGAGTTCACCAGGCCGCCGATCAGCCAGGTCAGACCACGGAATGCCGGTCCACGTGTTGAGCCTCCACTCGATCAGGTCCGGGTCGACCTTGACTGGGAGGTGGTGGCTGGCTGCGATCGCCTCAGCGGTTTGCAGGGCACGTTGCAGCGGTGACGACCAGATCGCAGTCAAGGGGTATGCCGCCAACCTGGCGGCCGCCCTGTGCGCCTGAGCCCGGCCCTCCTCGGACAGTCCGAACCCGGGGAGGTCGCCGTAGACGAGACCGTCGGGGTTTCTCACTTCCCCGTGGCGAACGAGATGCACCAGCATGAAGCGTCATTGTGGTCCGACCCGCCAGGCCCTGACTATCAGGCCCTCTGATAGGGGTGATCCACGGGCAACGTACCAGGAGGTAGCGTCGGCGACGCATGACTGGATTCGGCGAATCGATCATCCATGTGGATATGGATGCTTTCTTCGTCGAGGTGGAGCGCTTGCGCGATCCGGGTCTTGTAGCAAAGCCGGTCGTGGTAGGCGGGGCGGGTCGGCGAGGAGTCGTAGCATCGGCCAGCTACGAGTCGCGCAGGTTCGGCGTCCGCTCAGCCATGCCGATGAGCGTGGCCCGTCGCCTGTGTCCCGGTCTCGTTGTCGTGCCGGCCGATCACGACGAATACCAGAGGGTCTCTGAATTGGTTTTCGGGATCTTTCGGGACTTCACCCCCATTGTTGAAGGTTTATCGCTCGACGAGGCGTTTCTTGATGTGGCCGGGCTGAGGCGGTTGTTTGATCACCCTGTCGAAATCGGTCACTCCATCAGGCAGCGTCTGCGTGCTGAACTGGGACTGCCCGCCTCGGTCGGCATTGCGTCCACGAAATTTGTGGCGAAGTTGGCCTCGGAAGCGGCCAAGCCAGACGGATTGACTCATATCCCTGCGGCAGAGACCCTCACTTTCCTCCACGCGTTGCCCGTGCGCTCGCTGTGGGGAGTCGGCGAGGCGACTCGCGCTGCTCTGGAGTCGTTGGGAGTTGAGACGGTTGGTGATCTGGCGGCGCTGGACACCCTCACCCTGGTGGCACGGTTGGGTGTGTCCAATGGGAATCACCTAGCGGCTCTCGCCCGCGGTGAGGACCCACGCCGGGTGGTTCCCGATGCAGCCGCCAAGTCGATATCGGTATCCGAGACTTACGAGACCGATATTGCCAGCAGGGAGCGGGTGGACACGGAGTTGCTCCGCCTGTGCGATCGACTTGGCGGACGCATGCGGCGGTCGGGTTTGTCCGGCCGGACCATCTCGCTGAAAGTCCGCTACTCAGACTTCACGACGATCACCCGGAGCGTCACCCTGGTCGATCCGACCGACAACTCTCATGAGATACGACGAGCAGTCGGATTGCTGACTTCCAGATTGGACTGGACCCGTCCGGTGCGTCTTCTCGGCGTCGAAGTGGGGACGCTGGCAGAACCCGGATCACCCCGCCAGCTCACGATCGAGGAACCCGGCAAATGGCAGGAATTGGCCGATACCGTTGAACAGATCCGGGATAGGTACGGTTCGACTGCCATCGGACCGGCTCGCCTGACGCCGACTGACAAGAACCGATCAACGACTGGTTCAGATTGACCGCGGGATTCGTATACTGAGGAGACCGGGTGTGT